>SHXF01000062.1 GCA_009693435.1 Betaproteobacteria bacterium
GAAGGTAGAAAAAGCAGAGAAATCGTCAAATAAACGGTCGGTAGCGAGTAATTTCATGCCTATCGCATATTTCATTCCGCAGTGGAGTGAATCACCTCTGTGCTCAAATGCCAACTGCTAAAATTGAAAAAATCACAGCCTCTCAGGCTGTTCGGTTCAATGCAGTCACGCGTAGGTTGGCGCTGAGCGCAGCAAACCCCAACAAGCATCTTGCACGGCTCTAATCCCGGTAAGCCCGGCCTAGCGCTTCTCAAAGCTCGACGATTTTCTGCGGCGTCCGGTGCAGTCGTTCGGCGCCGTTCTTGCCCAACAGGAAATAGTCGCAGACGGTCATGAACATGCGCTCGTTCGCGATCGCCGGATGGATGCCGATGTTCATGTTTTCGGCAAGGCTCATGGATTCGTCGTTGCGCACCAGAGGGCGCTCCACCACCTCGTAGCCCTGCCCGTGGCAATGCAGCCGCCTTCGCTGCCGCCTAGCTGGCCGAGATACTGCGCCCACGCGCTCGCCTCGTAATCGTGCCTGCCGGGCGCGATGTGCGCAGCCATCTTCGCCATCACGTCGTCCTGCATCGCGGCGCTGCGGCGCAGGAACGCGATGTCCTCCGCGCTCTTCACCGCCTTCAGCGCATCCATCATCAGCGGCGCTCCAGTTCAGTCGTGGACGTGGGATTGCAGAGGCGTTCGTCTGCGTATTCACGTATTCGGGAGCGCAGGTATTCGGGAGCGCCTGTCGAATTGGCGCTTACCGTGCCGGGTCCGGCCTCCGCATACGAGGGGCTTGCGTATTTGATACGCTTGCGCTGCCGAACATCGCATAGCGGTGATCGGCCTTGCCGACAGGATGGAACATGAAGCTACGCTATCCGATGTTTTCCCCGGTGTTTCTGCCTTGGGACATGCTGAACAAGGGGGCGGCGCCCTCTTGTATATCCCCGACTTCAGAGGAAACACGATTGACGCTTATCCGGAAATGGACACTTGATCCGTGTTTCCCTTGTTTTACGCGTACGTTCCCATCCCCGACGGTTTTAAGCGTTCTTGCCTGCGCGGTGCTGGTGCTGCTACCCGCAGCGGCGGTCCAGGCGCAGAACTTTCCGTCGCGGCCGAATCGGCTGGTCCTGCCCTTCAGCGCCGGCACGGGCATCGATACGGTGTGCCGCAGTCTGGCGCAGGCAATGGCGCAGCGACTCGGGCAGCCGGTGATCGTCGAAAACCGTCTCGGCGCCTCGGGCACCATTGCCTACGAGGCCATCGCCCGGTCGACGCCCGACGGGCACGCGGTGCTTATGGCGGCCAATAATCTGACCATGAGCCCCAGCCTGTACAAGTTGCGCTACGACCCGGCGCAGGATCTGGCGCCGGTGGCGCTGGTGACGCGCGGCGCCATGGTGCTCGCCACCCGCGCCACGCTGGAACTGCGCAACGCTGCAGCGCTGATCGCCGCGGCGAAACAGAACCCCGGCAAGCTCAATTACGCCACTCCCGGGGTCGGCACGCCACAGCATCTGGCGATGGAATTATTGATGCGCACCAGCGGCGCGAACCTGTCGCATATCCCCTACAAGGGCGCGGCCGAGACGGTGACAGGACTGATCTCCGGCCAGACCGACGTGAGCTTCGTGCCGCTGCAATCGGCGCTGCCGCATATCCGCAGCGGCAGGCTGCATGCGCTCGGCGTGTCCAGCCCGCTTCGCAACAGCGTGCTGCCCGAGGTGCCGACCGTGGCCGAGGCGATCGGGTCGCCCGGCTTCGAGGTCGATCTCTGGTACGGCCTGTTCGTCGCGGCGCAGACGCCCGCCGATGTGCTGCGATTGCTCAACCGCGAGGCTCGCGAGATCGTGGCCCTCGCCGACATGCAGGCGGTGATCGCCGCGCAGGGCATGACGGCCACGCCGAGTTCGCCGGACGATCTGCGCACCCTGGTGGTGTCCGATCTGGCGCGCTGGGCGCGCGTGATCCGTGAAGCGAATATTCGCGCGGAATGACCACAGCAGCTGCCGCGGCGGGAACTACGAGTGATATCCATGGAAGGCTTCCTGGCTGCCGATGCCGCCGGCCTGGCGCAATTGAACAGAAAGCGCGGCATCATGCCGCTCGATCTCCTGATCTCCTGGCAGAGGAATGGCAATGAAGCTGCAGCAAGGATTGCTTGCAATCGCCATCGGCTGGCTGGTGATGACAGGGAGCGCCCTCGCCCAGTCGTTCCCGTCCAGGATCATCAGGATCACCGTGCCCCAATCCAGCGGTTCGGGGCCGGCTATCGTGACGCGGCTGGTTGCCGATCAGTTGACCCGAGCCTGGGGACAGCAGGTGCTGGTCGAGTCCAAGCCGGGCGCCAGTGGTTTCCTGGCCATCGGCGAGGTGAAGAACGCGGCCCCGGACGGCTACAGCCTGCTGGTCGTGGCCAACTCGCACATGGCAATCAATCCTGCCCTGTATGGCGCGAAACTCCCGTATGACCCGGACCGCGATTTCGTGCCCGTGGCGATGGTGTTCCGCACGCCGTTTTTCATTACCGTGTCGTCCTCCGGGCCGTACCAGACGGTGGCGGCGCTGATCGCCGCCGCCCGCGCCGAGCCGGGCAAGATCTCATACGGCTCCTCCTACGTGGGCAGCCCGTCTCACCTGGGGGGCGCGCAGCTCGAGCAACTGACCGGCACCCGCATGATCCACGTGCCCTTCAAGGACCAGGCGCAGATGTACGTGCAGATCGCCAACGGCAGCGTCGCCTGGGCGTTCAGCACCATAGCGTCGGCCATGCCGCTGATGCGCGCCGGGCACATCAAGCTGATTGCGCTGGGTGCGGCTGAGCGCTCGGGTACCTTGCCGGAGGTCCCGACGCTGAAGGAAGCCGGCGGTCCGGCCGAACTGGCATGCGACGGCTGGATTGGATTGCTCGCGCCGCGCGGCACGCCGGCCGATGTGGTGCGCACCATCAACACGGCGGTGAACAAGGCCCTGGGCGAACAACTCATCCTGGAGCGCTTCAAGACCTTCGGCTTCGAAGCGGCGACGGTGTCTCCGGATCAGTTCGCCGATACGATCCGCCTGGAGCGCAGAAGGTACGCGGAACTGGTGAGACTTACCGGGGCCACCGCGAACTGACTGACACGACCGGTCGGCGCTCGCGCGCCGGCCGGGACGAATCAGTTATCGGCCTTTGCGCCGGAGCGCTCGACGACGCGCTTCCATGCGGGCGCTTCGTTGCGCATGCGCTCGGCGACTTCCGCGGGCGGTGCGCCGCCGGCTATCCAGCCCTGCTCGAAATATTTCTTCTGCAACTCCGTGCCCTCCAGCACCGCGCGTATCTCCAGCGCGAGACGGTTGATGATGGCGGGTTCGGTGCCACGTGGCGCGGCCAGCGCCCACCAGTTGCCGGGGATCACTCCGGCTGGAATGCCCAATTCGGCAGTGGTCGGCACACCGGGCAGCGCCTTGATGCGCTCGGCTGCGCCCACCGCCAGCGCACGCAATTTGCCCGAGGCGAGGTGGCCGGCAATGAGCCCGTAGCTGTGGATCATCAGTTGCACGTCGTTCGCCAGCAATGCCTGCGTGGCCGGCAAAGAGCCGCGGTAGGGAACGTGCACCAGGCCCGCGCCTATCGCCTCCGAGAGCATGAACCCGGACAGGTGCGGCACGGTGGCGCTGCCGGGCGAGCCGTAGTTCAGTTTGCCGGCATTGGCGCGCGCGTAGGCGGAAAATTCCGCGTAGTTGCGCGCGGGCAGGGTGTCGCTGATCACTGCGAGGTACGGCGTATCGGCAACTATGGTGACAGGCACCAGCGCCTGCAGCGGATCGAAGCCGAGGTTGCGATAGAGAAACTGGTTGATGACAAAGTTGTTGGTCGGGCCGAACAAGAGCGTGTACCCGTCGGCGGGCGCTTTCACCACTTCCTGTACGCCGATGTTGCCGGCAGCGCCGGTGCGATAGTCGATGACCAGGCTTTGTCCCAGGCGTTTCTCCAGCCCAGACTGAAGCAGGCGAAGAATCAGGTCGCCGGTCCCGCCTGCCGCATAGGGCATGACGACTCTTATGGGCTTTTCGGGCCAGGCGGCGCAGGCTGTGCCCGACAGCCCTGCGGCGATCGCCACGACATGCATCAAACGCATCAAGCAATTCAAACGCCTCATGCGCATTGCGAATCCGTTCATGTTCAAGTTGCCCCCCCGCTTGCGATTACACCGCGGCCGATTACACCGCGGCCGGTGCCAGCGCCGGTCGGCCGCGTATCATGTCGGCGGCCTTCTCGGCGATCATGTACACCGCCGCGTTGATGTTCCCCCCCACCATGTCCGGCATCACCGACGCGTCGACCACGCGCAGGCCTTCGATGCCGTGCACGCGCAATGCCTCGTCCACCACCGACATCGCATCCGCGCCCGGCCCCATTTTGCAGGTCCCCAGCGGATGATGCGCGGTTACCGCGATCTTGCGGATATAGGCGTCGATTGCGGCGTCGGATTCCGCCTCGGGTCCGGGCGCCGTCTCCCGCTCTACGAACGGCGAGAGCGCAGCCGAGCGCCCGAGCTTGCGCACCATGCGCACGCCGATGCGTATCGACCTGCGGTCGCCCTCGGTGGCGAGCGCGTTCAGCTGTATGCGCACCGGCGCTGCGGGATCGGCCGAGACGAGCGACAGGCTGCCGCGGCTTTCCGGCCGCAGCAGCACCGCGCGGCAGGCAAAACCGTCGCGAAATGCGGGCTTGAACGGCGGCAGATACGGGCCGGCGGCAGGCGACAGCGCGCGGAACAGCAGTTGCACATCGGGCAGCGCGGCCTGTGGTTCGGACTTGAGAAACGCCAGCCAGCCGCTCGGCAACTCCGTGGCAAATCCGGTGCCCAGAAAATACGCCTTGGCGAGTTCGAGCACGATGCGGTCCAGCCTCAGGATGCCCACCGACGGCCCTTGCGTCTTGCGCGAATACTCGACGCCCGCCGCGATATGGTCCTGCAGGTTCCGGCCTACGCCCTTCAACGCGGCGCGCGCCTCTATCCCTCTCGCGCGCAGCGCATCCGCATCGCCTATCCCGGAGAGCATCAAGGTCTGCGGCGAATTGATCGTGCCCCCGGACAGGATCACTTCGCGCCCGGCGCGCGCCACATGCAGCTTGCCGTCCTGCCGGTACTCGACGCCGACCGCTCGTGTGCCTTCGAACACGATGCGCGTGACCATGGCGCGCGTCTCCACCCTGAGGTTGGGCCGCGACAACGCGGGTTTCAGCCAGGCGGCCGCGGCGCTGAAGCGCTTGCCGTTGTGGATGTTGGACTGCAGGACCGCAAAGCCCTCCTGCTGCGCGCCGTTGTAATCGTCGGTGTACGGGTAGCCCTCGCTCGCCCCAGCGGCGATCCAGCCCGCGATCAGCGGATCGGCGTAATGCGCATAGCGTGCGCGCAACGGGCCATCGCCGCCGCGGTAAGAGTCCTCGCCGCCCTCCCAGGTCTCCTGCCGCTTGAAGTACGGCAGGATATTCGCGTAGGACCAGGATGGCAGACCGGTGGCGGCCCAGCGATCGTAATCGCCCGCATTGCCGCGGATATAACCCATCGCATTGATCGACGAGGAACCGCCGATGACCTTGCCGCGCGCGACTTCAATCCTGCGATCGTCCAGATGCGGCTCGGGCTCGGTGTGGTACATCCAGTCGTGCATGCGGAACTGGTGGATGCGCCCGAAGCCCATCGGGATGTGGATCCATGGATGGCGATCCCAGCCGCCCGCTTCGAGCAGCAGCACGCGCTCACCCGCGTCCTCCGACAACCGGCCGGCCAGCACGCAGCCCGCGGAACCGGCGCCGACGATAACGTAGTTTGCTTGTTCCCGGCCCATCGCTCAGTCGGGCTGCCGCGTGTCGGGCAGTGCGCGCGCGACCCGCCGTCTCACGCGCGTTGCAGGCGGTAGCCGAAGATATCCGCGCCGGTGAGTTTTTCAATGGTCCGACCGAACCGGTACTTCAGTTCCGGTCCGTCGAATGGCGGCTGCTGCAGCTTTTGCTCGGCTTCGGTGAAAGGCTCGATTTCCAGGACGATGAAGGTATGGCCCGGCGTGCTTCCAGACACGACAGCGGATGCGCCAGAGGGCACGGCCTCATCGAAACCGCGTTCCAGTTCGGCCAGGCTGGCGAAGGTGTACACGCGCGCAAGGCCCATGCCGCGGGCGATCGCCGCGTAGTCGTTGGCCGCGCTGTTGGGCAGCGCTGCATTGGACGTCGCGCCGTAGGCGCGGTTCGACACCAGCAGGTGGACCAGGTTGGGCAGGTTCATCTGCCGCTCCACCATCAGCATGCCCGGGTTCATGCAGAAAGCGCCGTCCCCCATGAAAGCCCAGAAGCGCAACTGCGGCTGCGCGGCGGCAAGGCCGGAGGCGAACATTGTGGAGAGGCTCATCGACGCGTCGAGATAAAACGTATTGTCGATATCGCCGGTTGCCGCCCACCAGGCCTGGGCCGAGTTGCCGGCGGAGGTGATGACCAGCTGGTCGGTGCGGCGCGAGGCGAGAAAGCGAAAACAATCGACGTAGCGCATGCTCACCTCAGCGCAGCAGGTCGCGCGTCAGCGCGACCACCACGGGACGGGAAAAAGTGCGGCTGTGATGGTAGGCGCGCCCGATCTGGCGAATGTCTTCAGCCTTGTCGACGATCACGTAGGGAAGGTCTATCGCCTTCAGCACCGGTTCCAGGTACAGGCCGTTGGACACATGGTGCTTGTGGTGGTCGCCGAACGCGCCGCGCAAGGTGATCATCATCAGCAATGGAATCTCGTAGCTGTAATTGATCTTGGTGACCGCGTAGATGACGGTCATGAAGCCCGACGCTCCCATCAACGCCACCGAACCCTGCCCACCCATGTAGGCGCCTGCGCACAGGCCGATAGCGGATTCCTCGCGATTCACCGGCACGTGACGGAAGCGCGCGTCGCCGTCTATCGTCTGTATCAGTTCGCTGATCCAGTTGTCCGGCAGGCTGGCCACCAGTTTGATGTCCACGCCCGCCAGTTCATCGGCGATGCGCCGCGCGACTTCCTGGCGCTTGACCGCGCCTGCTGCCTGATCCACATCTTGCTCCCTGTTACGGCGACGATGCGTGCAGCCGGCAACACCGGCCTTGCCCTGGCTGTCTCTCGGCCCGGGAGTAATTATACGGGCCTGCTGCATGGTCCCAGCGCACTGCATACGGAGATCTGCGTGCCTGCCGCCATGGGGTCGTGGAGACCAGTGATCTCGGGTATACACTGGGAAACACTGGACAAGTGTCCAAGTGTCCATTTCCGGAAAAGCGTCCAGCGTGTTTCCCCTAAAATGAGGGATATACAAGGGGCGCCGCCCTCTTGTTCTTGTTCTCGTTCTTGTTCATAGCACTGGCGGCAGTTCCCGGTACGTCGTCACTCCGCATTGACGAGGAGGCATGATCATGCATGACCGCATTACGATAGATCCCGCGATCTGCCACGGCAAGCCGTGCATTCGCGGGCTGCGCTATCCCGTGGAAACCGTGTTGCAGTGGCTTGCGAGCGGCATGAGCATCGAGGACATCCTGGGTGATTATGCGGATCTCGAGCGTGAGGATGTTCTTGCGGTTCTGGCGTACGCCGCCCGCCTCGCGGAAATAAAACGGGTTGAATCGCTGGCGGCATGAAATTTCTGATCGATGCCCAGCTTCCGAAACGCCTTGCGGAATGGCTGAAAGAAGCCGGGCACGACGCACGACACACTCTCGACCTGCCGCGGGGCAATCGCACTTCCGACGCAGATCTGAACGACCTGGCGTTCCGGGAGCAGCGAATCGTCGTTTCCAAGGATGGCGATTTCGTCGAGTCGCTACTGGTTACAGGACAGCCTGCCCGATTGCTGCTTGTGTCGACAGGCAACATCTCCAACGTGGCGCTGGAAGCGATTGTCCGGGCCAACCTTCCCGCCATCGAAGCATCCTTTGAGGGATGCAGATTTGTGGAGCTCGGCCGGGCGTCCCTGATTGTCCACGAGTAGACGCCTCGATGCGGACGTGCCGCGAGCCCCCCAAGCCGTCGCTGAATCCGTTTCGCCATACGCTCGATTAATTATATCTAATTTATATAGAGACAGCCTGAAGAACGCCGTATTATGGCGACTTCTTTCAACAAATATTTCGAATTTATGGCCGCGTCCGGTGCGCCCGGTGAGCGCGGTACCCGTCGTAGGCACAATTCGTCAACGGAATCGGATTGCATTTTGGTAATGTCGGAGAGATGAAAATCGCTGCCGATGAATAAGCACTCCGACTTCGCGCCGTGCTGCCTGTGCATCGATCTGGAAGTCGACCCCGTCGACAAGCGCATTCTCAAGATCGGCGCGCTGCGAGCGGACACAGGGCGATTCCTGCACTTCAAGGGCCAGTTCGGTCTGGCCGCCGCACTGGGCGAGGTAGATGCACTCGCGGCCGGCGCGTCGTTCGTGCTGGGCCACAATGTCATCCGCCACGACCTGAATCTGCTCAAGGCGCTGGCGCCGGGACTGAGGCTGCTCGACCTGCCGGTGGTCGATACGCTGGCGCTCTCGCCACTCGCCTTTCCACGCAATCCCTACCACCACCTCGTCAAGGACTACCGCCTCCTCCGGCTGGCGCTCAATGACCCGCTGGCCGATGCAAGGCAGACTGTCGATCTGCTGGGCGAAGAACGCGATGCGCTGCAACACGAAAACCCGGGCGTGCTGCGCGCCTATCATCATCTGCTGGCGCCGGAAGGCGCGTGCACCGGCCTCAACCACTTCTTCATGACCCTGACCCATGCGGCACGGCCGGGACGGGAAGATGCGGTCAGCGTGCTGCGTCAGACCCTGATGGATCGGGTTTGCATCACGCGCCTGGCGCGACTGATGGGCGCGGACATGGCCGATGCCGCGCTGCGCCCGGCCATCGCCTATGTGCTGGCATGGCTGCGCGTGGCCGGTGAAAACTCCGTCATGCCACCGTGGGTGCGCCTGGCGTATCCGGAGACTGCGGCGCTGGTGCGCGAGCTGCGCGCCACGTCCTGCGGCGACATCGCCTGCAACTGGTGTCGCGATAATCACGATTCACGGCGCTGGCTGAAGCGCTGGTTTGGCTACGACGATTTCCGGCGCGATGCACACGGCCGGTCGCTGCAGGACGACATTGCCGGCGCCGCACTCGCCGGGCGCTCGCTGCTCGGCATCCTGCCGACCGGAGGCGGCAAGTCGCTGTGCTATCAGCTGCCCGCACTCATGCGCTACCACCAGACCGGCGCCCTCACCGTCGTCATCTCCCCGCTGCAGGCGCTGATGAAAGATCAGGTGGATACGCTGCTGCGACGGGGCATCGCCACCGCGGCGACGCTGAACGGGTCGCTGTCGCTGCCGGAACGCAAGCAGGTGCTGGAGGGCATCCGCCTGGGCGATGTCGGCATCCTGCTGGTGTCGCCGGAGCAGGTGCGCAACAAGAGCTTTCGCGAGGCGATCAAGTATCGCGAAATCGCCGCCTGGGTCTTCGACGAGGCGCATTGTCTTTCCCGGTGGGGGCACGACTTCCGGCCCGACTACCTCTATGTCTCGCGCTTCATGCGCGAACTCCATGGCGACCCGGTACCGCCGGTAATGTGCCTCACCGCTACCGCGAAGCCGGACGTGATCGACGACATCGCCGGCCACTTCCGCCAGCGGCTCGGATTGCAGCTGGAACTGCACTTGGGCGCGATCGATCGCGACAACCTCAGCTTCGCCATCGTGCCGACGCGCGAGGACGCCAAGCTGCCGCAGATTCATCGCCTGCTGGCGGATCAGTTCGGCGAGCCCGGTGAAGACAGGCCGGCGCATCGGTTGCATGAAGGCGGCGCCATCATCTACTGCGCCACGCGCAGGCACACCGAAGAAGTCGCCGACTACCTCGCCCGCATGGGCTGGCCGGTGGCGGCCTATCACGCCGGCCTGCAACCCGATACCAGGAAGGAAAGGCAGCAGGACTTCATTGCCGGGCGGCTGAAGGTCATCACCGCCACCAATGCCTTCGGCATGGGCATCGACAAGCCCGATGTGCGCCTGGTGGTTCACGCCGATATTCCCGGTTCGCTGGAAAACTACATCCAGGAGGCGGGCCGGGCCGGGCGCGACCAGGAGGCGGCGCGCTGCGTGCTGTTCTACGACGAGAAGGATGCCGAGCGTCAGTTCGGCATGACCCTGAACGGCCGACTCACCCCCAGGGACATCCAGAATCTGCTTCACGCGCTGCGCCGCCGCCCGTCCGACAAGGAAGGCAACGTCGTCCTGACGGTGGGCGAGTTGCTCGCAACAGAAGACCTGAAACTGGATTTCGAAACGGCCGACCGCGGCCGCGATACGCGCGTAAAGACTGCGGTCGCCTGGCTGGAGAATGCAGCGCTGCTCGAGCGCAACGAGAATCGCACCCAGGTTTTTCCCGCCTCGCTGCGATTCAGGCATCTGGATGAAGCGCGCCGCAAACTCGCCGGCGCGCCCTGCTCCGACATGCGGCGCGGTCAATTGCTCGATCTGCTGCGCGCCATCCTCCAGGCCGATCCGAAGGATGGGCTGTCGACCGACGACCTCGCGCTGGCGGCGGGCATGTCGTCGATGGAAGTGGGTCGGGCGCTGCACGACCTGGAAACACTGGGACTGCTGGAGAACGACAGCCGCATCGTCGCCTATGTGCGCGTCGGCGTGCCCGGCGCATCGGCATCGACCTTGACGGCGCTTGACCGGCTGGAGTCGGGCTTACTTCTACTGCTGCGTGAATCCGCGCCGGATGCCGGGACCGCGCACGAACCGGTTCTGCTCAATTTGCCTGCAATCGCGCAACGATTGAAGGACGAAGGCTACGCCGACATCCTCCCCGAGCGCATCGGCGCCTTACTGCAGACACTGCGCCAGGATGGCCAGGAGTTGCCCGGGGGACGCGGCAGCCTGGGCCTGGGCCGGCTGGACCCGCACACCTATCGCGTGCTGGTGCAGCGGGCATGGAGCGAGCTCGAGGCGCTGTCGCGCTTGCGCCGCGCCTGCGCGCAGCAGGTGCTGAAAGCCTTTCTCGATCGCTTGCCGCAAGATGCGCGCGGCAAGGACCTGGAAGCCGACTTGACCCTGGGGCAGATCGGCCGGGCGCTGAAAGGCGATCTGGCCATCGCCGCCGAATTGCGCGATGTGCCCGCTGCCGCTCAGGCAGCTCTGCTCTATCTGCACGAACAGGGCGTGCTGACCCTGGCGCAGGGCCTGTCCATATTCCGCTCCGCCATGACCTTGCGGCTTTACCCCGAGGAAAAAAAGCGCGGCTTCGCCGGCCACGACTATCAGCCCCTGGCGGATCACTACGAGCGGCGGGTGAGCCAGATTCACGTCATGATCCGCTATGCGGAAATCGGCCTGGGCAAGGCCGCCGACGCGCTGCGCCTGGTGAGCGATTATTTCACCCTGAGCTGGGATGGCTTTCTTGCGCGCTGGTTTCCGCACAGCACGGAAATGCTGGAGCGGGCGACCACCGTCGCATCCTGGCACCGCATCAGCGATGGCCTGTCGCCGCTGCAAAAACGCATCGTCACCGAGAAGCGTCCGCAGAACCGGCTGGTGCTGGCCGGCCCGGGTTCGGGCAAAACCCGGCTCATCGTGCATCGCGTGGCATTCATGGTGCGGGTGCTGCGCGAGCGGCCGGACAGCATCCTGGTGGTGACCTTCAACCGCCATGCGGCGCTGGAAGTGCGGCGGCGCCTGCGGGAACTCATCGACAGCGATGCCTTCGGCGTGGCGGTGCACACCTATCATGGCCTGGCGTTGCGTCTCACCGGCGCCTCGCTCGCCAATCGCGATCCCGAGCTGCCGCTCGATTTCGCGAAAATGCTGGCCGACGCCACGCGCCTCCTGAAAGGCGAAACCGCAGCGGGCTGGGAGGCACCCGACACGCTGCGCGATCGCCTGCTGCGCGGTTGCCGCTGGCTGCTGGTGGATGAGTACCAGGACATCAACGGGCCGCAGTACGAATTCCTCTCCGCGCTCGCCGGCCGCACCCTGCAGGACAGGGAACGCAAGCTGAACCTGCTGGCGGTGGGCGACGACGACCAGAACATCTACGAATTCAACGGCGCCCAGGTGGAATTCATCCGCCGCTTCGAGCAGGACTACCAGGCCAGGACCGACTACCTGGTGGAGAACTTCCGTTCCACCGCGCACATCATCGCCGCCGCCAATGCGCTGATAGACGCGCATCCGGAGCGGCTCAAGGCGGAGCATGCCATTGCCATCAATGCCGGCCGGCGCAGACAGGCGGCGGGCGGCGCGTGGGCGCGGCGCGATGCGGCGGTCAGCGAGGGCCGGGTGCAGGTGCTGGATGCAGGCCCCGGCTACCCGACGCAAGCCTGGCTCGCGCTGCGGGAACTGCGACGACTCACCGATCTGCATGCGGGTTGGGATTGGTCGCGTGTCGCGGTGATCGCCAGGGAATGGAAGGTGCTTGAACCGGTGCGGGCCGGTTGCGAGTTGCTGCATATTCCCTGCTACTTCACCGGACGCCGCGATCGGCTGCCGCCGGTGCGGCGCCTGCGCGAAGTGGCGCGCTTTCTCCGGCTGCTGGATGAGCGCAAGGATGGACTGATGCCACTGGCGCAACTTCAGGCGCTGGCTTCCGGTCTGCGCGGCAGCGAAGCCGACTCGCCGGGCAACAAACTGGTGATGGAATTCCTGGAGGACCTAGGTTCGTCAGTCGGCGACGAGGCGTTGCCGGTGGCGGTGACGCTGGACGCCGCATACGAATTTCTGGCGGAGGCAGAGCGGCGCTCCGGGGAAGGCTTGTGTCTCACGACAGCACACGGCGCGAAGGGGCTGGAATTCGATCATGTGGTGGTTCTGGATGGCGGCTGGCGCACGTCGGACGCGAGCGCCCTTGCCGAGCGGCGGCTCTATTACGTCGCGATGACACGAGCGCGCCAGACGCTGGCGCTATGCCGGCTCGCCGGCGCCGGATTCGCCGACGAACTGACCCGCTTGCCGGCCGTGCTGGTTCGCGCGCCCGCGCTGACCGATCCGCCGCCGGCGGCTCTGTCGCGACGCTTTGAATTGCTCGGGCTGGCAGAGGTGGACATGGACTTCGCCGGGCGCGGCAAGAATGAAGCCGTCCGGCAGGCGCTGGCCGCAGTGAGGATCGGCGACGAACTGTTGCTGGATGCCCTGCCCGGGCAGGCACGATGGGCCGTCAAAACCAGCGCCGGACAGATCGTGGGCCGCACCGCAACCGGCTATCGCCTCCCCGCCGGACGCGTCGTGGCGGCGCGCGCAGCCGCGATCTGCGCCAGGCAATTGCGCGATGTCGCGGCCGATTGGCAGCCGCGCATGGCGGTCGATGCATGGGAAGTGGTGTTGCCGGAACTGGTGATGGAGGGGGAAAGCTGAAGGCGCGAAAGCGGAAAGCGACAATTCATGCTGCCGCAAGACCTCGCACCACCAGACGAGAATTTCGTATCGACCGGAATCTTGACGTAGCCGTCAAGGGAAATTCCCATTCTTCAACACACAGGCCGCTCGGGCCAAGGTTGCGAGTGGATGCTCGGCCTCCAGATCCTTGCCGGCGACCCTTGTATGTGACTACAATGAAAATTGTAGTCACTTTGGGAGAAGCCGATGGAAATCTCGGTCCGCGATTTGAAAAGCCGCCTGTCCGAAACCCTGCGCCGGGTGGTGGCGGGCGAGGAAATTATCGTGACTTCGCGCGGCAAGGCAGTCGCCCGGCTGTTGCCGCCTCGCACACGACGCGGCGCGGTGGCCGCCGAGACAGAGGCGATCGCCCGTTTTCGGAACCTTCCATGGGTGCGCCCCGCGAGCGGCAAGAAACCGCCGTTGCCGAAACCGCTGATCCGGATCGGAAAAGGCGAGAAGTCGCTTGCCGATATCGTAAGCGAGTTGCGCGAATGATCCTTTACCTGGACACCTCCGCTCTGGTGAAATTGTTCGCGGAGGAAGTGCACTCGGACCGGATCCGGCGGGCGGCCACCGAGGCGCGGCTGATCGCAACCCATGCGATCGCCTACGTCGAGGCGTGCGCCACATTCGCGAGAGTGGCGCACGCGCGCGGGGACGGTGCACTGTTCGCCGCCCTGCGGCGCAATCTCGACACCCAGTGGTCGGCATGGGAAATACTGAACGTGACCGGAGCCCTGATTCACCGCGCCGCCGATCTGGCCGGGCGCTATCGCTTGCGGGGCAATGACAGCCTGCATCTTGCCGCAGCGGAATCGGCGTTCGAGGCGTTCCGCAATCGTGCCCCGTTCCATTTTGCGGTATTCGACGGCCAACTGAGCGATGCGGCAAAGCAGGCTGGAATCCCGTTGCTCGAAGCGTAGCAGTCCTCGATACCTTGACAGCTAGCGGAGTCTGCGCCCTGCGCTTCGAGTTGGACCAGAGGCACGCCGGGTTTCCTGCCAGCGATACGGGCGGCTACCAGCATGGCACTCATGCAGTCCTCCTCTGGTGCCCTCCCCGGCATTTCGACTTCTTCGCGCTTTTCCGGTGGTGACACCACGGGTGCTGCAATACACCGCGCGTTGAATGGGAAAGCGATCTTTTCCTCGAGGTGGCAATACCAGCCCATCGCCACTTTCCCAAATAAACCAAAGTAACTTGTGACGCGCGAACCGGTTCATTATCCTTCGATCATGACTGCCGCTACTCCACCACCCTTGTCTCTCGAGGCCACCTTGCGCCAAGCTGTCGCGCACCATCGCGCGGGGAGGTTGCAAGAGGCGGAACAACTTTACCGAGCCATCCTGCAGGTCCAGCCCGGGTAACCGGACGCCAATCACAACCTGGGAATATTGGCGGGACAGGTGGGGCAACACGCGACCGGGTTACCCTATCTGAAGGCGGCGCTCGAGGCCAATCCGCACAAAGAGCAATACTGGCTGTCGTGCGCTGAAGCGTTATTGGCAAGCGGCCAGCCAGAGGATGCGCGGCATACTCCTCAGGCGGCCCTGCAGCGCGGATTGAATACCCCTGCGATTCAAGTCCTCCGACATAGGGTCGAGTCTGCCGCTGGGGGAGAGCAAGCCCTGGCAAGACCGGGAAAGCAGGTATTGCCGAAAGCCGAGTACGACCAGATTGTCGCGCTGTTCAATGCCGGTTCCTATTCGGAGCTGGAAATACTGGCGCGCCGACTCATCGATCAGCATCCCGATGCGGGATTTCTGTGGATGGCGTTGGGTGTGAGCCTTCAAGTTCAAAGGAAGGCGGCGCTGCCGGCATTACGAAAGGCAGCAGAACTTTCGCCCGATGCCGCCGATGCGCATTACAACCTGGCGAATACCCTGCGAGAGATCGGGCAGCCTCACCAGGCAGTGGTTAGCTACCAGCGCGCACTGGAGATCAAACCGGATTTCGCCGAGGCTCACTGTAACTTAGGCAATGCGTTGAAAGACCTCTCACAGTTCGATAACGCCCAGGCAAGTTATCGTCGGGCGCTTCAGATCGATCCCGCTTACGCCCAGGCACATAGCAATCTGCTGTTCACCATGAATTACACGGCGGATAACGACGCCTCGAGTCATGTGGATGAAGCTCGGGAATATGGTCGCAGGGCCGCCGCAAGGGTGGGCACTCGTTTCTCTTCCTGGAAATGTGCGGCTCGTCCGGAACGATTGCGTGTGGGCCTGATTTCCGGCGACTTGCGCAATCACGCGGTAGGCCATTTTCTGGAAAGCACGCAGGCACATATTGACCCGCAGCAGATTGAGTTGATCGGCTACCCCTGTGGCCCCATGGAAGACGACCTGACCGTCCGCCTGCGCCGCTACTTCTCCGGATAGAAACCCCTGTTCGCCAAGGCCGACGAGGCAGCGGCGCGCTTGATCCACGACGATGGCGTCCGTGTGCTCCTTGATCTTTCCGGACACACCGCCCGCAACCGTCTGCCAGTATTTGCCTGGAAGCCCGCGCCCGTGCAGGCTAGCTGGCTCGGCTATTTCGCCACTACAGGCGTGAATGAGATTGATTACCTCATCGCCGATCCCTGGACCGTGCCACAAATTGACGAAGTTCATTTCACCGAGCGCGTCTGGCGTATGCCTGAGACCCGAATGTGTTTTACGGCACCAAGGGAAAATGTGGCGATTTCGCCACTCTCTGCGTTGAGCGGCGGCATCATTACATTCGGCTGCTTCAATACTTTGACAAAGATGAGCGATGATGTTGTAGCTCTTTGGGCCCGGGTTCTGGCAGCGGTACCGCACAGCCGATTGATCCTCAAGGCAATCGAACTTGCGGATAACTCGGTGCTTCAGCACACGCTTGAACGCTTTGCGGCCCGCGGGCTCGGTGGTCAACGGCTGATATCCGAGGGTCCGACTCCTCGAGCGGACTATCTGGCGGCCTATCGGCGCGTGGACATCGCACTCGACCCATTCCCCTTTACAGGAGCCACCACCAGCGTGGGAGCGCTCTGGATGGGCGTACCGGTGCTCACGCTGGCCGGAAAACGCCTGGTTTCATGCCAGGGCGTGGGTGTGATGATGACTGCCGGTCTCCCCGACTGGATTGCTGCCGACCGCGATGATTACGTTGCCAGAGCCGTAACCCATTCCGCGAATCTGCAACGGCTGGCCGTGTTGCGTGAGAATTTGCGCGAGCAGGTACTGTCTTCCCCTCTGTTCGATGCCTCACGTTTTGCACGACATCTGGAGCACGCGCTGTGGGCAATGTGGCGGCGACAACCGTCGTAGTCTCCAGGAAACAATGATCGTTGCGCGGCCGCGCGAGACTGAAAAGTAACCGGTCGCAACTACTTCACCCTGCTCGGCGATTGCGATCGGAATCGTCCTAGTCGTCGATCCGACCGCAAGAACCTCGAGCAGAAAACGTATTCCTGGTCGACGGATGGCGTTTGCAGCGTGGTAACCGCTATCTTCCGCCGATTGCACCGGACCAGACTGGATCAGTCCGCACAGCGCGGATCACTCTGAAGTATCGGTGAAAGCGATCCATCGGGGCATGTTATCCCAGCGACAGAAACTGTGGCAAAAGGTCCAGTATTTATATTTTTAATGCTTGGCAACTGCTCACTGAGTGCCGTGTTACGGCGACTGCATTACAATAATCTTCCGAATTTCTGATCGCATCAGACGCGCAGCAGCTCCACCGGCGCAAATCTCCCGTGCAAGTCCGCAGCGGAATCGACGCGCCACCAGCGCGTCAGCGCCGTCGCGTACAGGCTGCTGCAGTTGCAAGGGGGAGATTGCCAATGGCTCGCTTCAACGAGGCCGCAGTACCCGGATGTGGAAAACGGGAATACCTGCCCATTACTGAATTCATCGTGCCACATCGGATCCGCTCAACAACCGGTCCATGGCGGGATGGCACGGCTGCCTGCTATGCCACGCGCCGAACGTGGGCGATCTCGCGATGCGCGACCGGCCTCACCTGCATCAGTTCCAGCGTCGCGATGGCGACGGTCTCGCCATCCAGTGCCACGAACTCCACTTCGAACGCCTCGCCGTCACGGTGGATGTGCAGCACCGTGCCCACATCGCCTACGGCGAGCTTTTCGGCCGGTAGATCGGTCGTGAGAACTACGCGGTCATGCTCCCGAATCGCACTCATATCTGCTCCTTCATTGGGTACGCCGTGATCAATCGCGGACCAGGGCTTCCAGACTTGGAAATCCATACAGTACGCACTTTCGGCGTCCGGCCATCTGGGCATCGCAACGGCCCATCAACAGTGTAGCGCATTCCGTATTGCGACTTCACCTCTGCACCGACAGGATTGGAGACTCCTACCCCACGCAGAGCCTCGGCGAGCACTCGCCATTCCTCAGATCTAAAGCCGAAGCGCAGGAAAAACTGCGCCTTGCTTTTCCCGTCTGGATGAGACGAAGAGAGCAAATATTCGACTACTTTGGCTTGATCGACAAATGCACGATCAGCCTCAGGGAGTATCATGGTCCACACCTGCTTCTTTCAAAAATTCGCGGCTCATGGCGATCCAGTAGCACCTGTCCTCGATTCATTGGCGGGTACCCTAGTCCGCGCCTTGCGCTATTCGACACCGTGCTCAAGCACGGCACGGCTCACCGTCAAACGGCGCGCGTCCAGGATTCGATACAATTTGAAGTACCGGTGAAAGCGGTCCATAGCAGCATGTTATCTCAGCACGCGCCACAACGGAGAGCGCCAGTAATTATACTTTTTATGTATTAAAAGTGCTCGCAGAATACCGTGCTACAGCTACTTCAATAAAATAATCTTTCGAATTATCGAGCGGATTACACTCGCAGCAACTCCACCGGCACAAACCTCCCGCGCAAGGCCGCAACAGAATCCACTCCCCACCAGCGCTCCAGTGCTGTCGCGTACAACCTGCGGAAATCGAGTGCGTGAGGCAGATTGCCGGACTCGAGCCCGGCCAGTCGCGGCGGCTCGCCGTAGAGCCCGCCGCGCACGCGGCCGCCGAGCGCGAAGTGCGCGTTGGCGGTGCCGTGATCGGTGCCGCGCGAACCGTTCTCGGCGGCGCGGCGGCCGAACTCGGCATAGGTCATCACCAGTGTGGTGTCCCAGCGGCCCAGTTCCAGCAGCGCCGACTTGAGTGCGGCCAGTCCCTCGGCGAGTTGCTTCAGCAGCGCGGCATGCAGAACGGGCTGGTTCTGGTGCGTATCGAATCCATTCAGCGTCAGCCGGATGGCCGCGACACCCGCCTTGCTCGCCAGCAACTGTGCCGAGGCGCGCACCGCGTTGCCGAACGGACCGGCGGGAAATTCGGTGCGCAGCGATGCGCTGTCCGGCGATGCTGCTGAACGCGTCACCGCATTCAGGCTGGCAGCGGCGTGCACGATGCCCGATTCCACTTTGAGGATGTGGTTGAGGGCCGCGTTGCGGCGCGGCGCGGCCGTAGAAGCGAGTCGTGCCTGCCGCAGGAACTGCTCGGGATCGGACAGCGCCAGCGCGCGCGCGCTGCCGGCGAGCGGGCCCATTTCGGTACTGCCGATGATGACGCCGTCCGCAGCATAGCTGAGCGGCGCCGGCGCTGCGGCAAAGGCGCGTGCCAGCCAGCCATCCGGCAGGTATTCATCGGCGCGCGATGCGCTCTCCCAAATTTCAATGGAGCGGAAATGCGACAGGTTGGGCGACGCATAGCCCAGGCCCTGAACGACCGCCAGTTCGCCCGCCTGCCACAGCGGCAACAGCGGCGCGAGCGCGGGATGCAGTCCGGTGCGCGGGTCCAGTTGCAGCACCTCGTCCCGCGCGATGGCGATGCGCGGCCGCAGTTGCGCGTACAACGGGTCGGCGTAAGGCACGACGGTGTTGAGTCCGTCATTGCCGCCCTTTAGCTCGACCAGAATCAGCAGATTGCGATAGGACGCATCCGCGGCGGCGAACGCGGGCAGGCCGAATGCCAACGCGCCGGCGGTGGCACTCCGAAGGAAACAGCGTCGCTGCATGTCCATGCGCGCCCCTTACTTCAGTTGATAGACGGGATCGAGCACCAGTTGGCGCATCAGTTCGCGTCCGTCCCCACCCGCCTTGGGCGAACCGACGGGATCGGCCGGCAACAGCACCCGCCGCATGGCGTCGACCTCGCCGGGTTGGAACTGCGACAGCCAGCGATTCGCATCGAAGCGGATTGCGGACCGCGCGCGTTCCAGGCGCTCGCGCCCTTCCGGGCCCAGTTGCCCAAGGCCCGGCGCACCCTTCACATCAGAGTCGGCGGTGCGCGTTCGCGCCTCGCCCATGCCTGCGACTTTCCCGTCCGTGCCTGTTGATTCCCCGCGCAGGGTCTCGCCGGCGATCCGGGCGTGCGGCTCGGGCGCGCGCAACAGCCGCGCGAGGAACTGCTTGCGCGACAGCAGACTCGCGCTGGTGATCCAGGCGTTGCCGCCAGCCCAGCCTTTCACATTGGGCGGCGCGAACAGGTTCTGCCCCAGCCCCGCCATCATTAGGGTAAAGGGCAGCGGATCACCGAACGCGACACTGAACTGGCGCAAGGTGCCCGCCACCAGTTCCGCGGGCGACTTGACCAGTGCGCCGCGGTTCTCGCCCGCCCAGAATGCCGGCGCAAGCAGCAGCTCATGCAGCGCTGTGCCTATGTCGTAGCGGCTGTCGCGAAAGCGCCGCGCAATGCGCGCCACCTCAGTTCGATCCGGCGCAGGAGAAACAAACTCGCGCCACAGCTTTGCGACGATGAATTCGGCGGTCTGCGGCTGAGCCAGCAGGATATCGAGCACCGCGTCGCCGTCGAACTCGCCGCTGCGGCCCAGAATCGTCTTGACCCCGTCATCGTGCGCGAACGGCCGCCACAGGTATTCGCCGTTCGCGGGATCGATGCTCCAGCCGGTGAACGCGCGCGCCGCCTCGCGGATGTCGGCTTCGGTGTAGTGGCCCTCGCCCAGGGTAAACAGCTCCATCACCTCGCGCGCGAAGTTCTCGTTCGGTTGGCCGCGCCGATTGCTCGCCGCATCGAGATAGATGATCATCGCCGGATCCCTGGACACGGCGTGCAGCAGGCCGGCGAAATTGCCCAGCGCGTGACGGCGCAGCAGCCGATTCTGCCGGTACATCAACTGCGCCACCCGGACCTTCTGCTGGCTGGAGGTGAAGTGGTTATGCCAGAAGAGGGTCATGCGTTCCTGCAACGGCTGCGGCGTGACGACCATTTCGTTGAGCCACCAGCCGCGCAGTTCGAAGGCGCGCCGCACTTCCTGCTGCTGATAGGCGCGCCGTGCCTGCGGATCGTCGCGCAACTGGCGCGGCGAAACGAAGGGGTCGTTGACCCAGGACGGCGCGGCATGCACTGTCGCGCCTGCGGACTGCTGGCCCGATCCGCCCAGCGCACGCGCCACCGCCTCCTCGCGCGTGCGAATCGCGGTATCGACGATCTCCGCTACGCTGCCACCGAAACCGGTGCGCGCCAGGAAGTGGCGCGCATCGTCCATGCCCATGCCGGCGGCGTATGCAACGCCCGGCGCAGCGAACGCTGCAAGGACACCAACAACACCCATTGCAACAACACTCATTGGAACAACACCCATTGCCAGGGTGAAACGGGCTGCCATGGGCATGCGCAGTAATGAGGCCATGGGAGGAAGGGCTGCGGTTGAACGGCTTGCGCTTATTTGCGCGTGCCGTACAACTCCTGACCATGGCGATGCACGTCGCGCCGCAACTGCTCGCGTTCCTGGGGCGACATGCGCTGGTCGCGTGCGCCGCCGGGCGGCTCACGGTTCGGCGCGCGCGGCATGCCCTGCGGCGGCATGGGCATCGGCCGGGGCTGCTCCTGCCGCTGTGCCTGCCCCTGCCCTTGTTCCTGACCGCGCCGGCCACCGTGCAATTGCGCCACGGCGGGCAAGGATGCTGCCAGCATCAGCGCAACTCCCGCAATCGCGCTAAGACGTTTCACTGCCGGACGTTTCACTGCCGGACGTTTCACTGCCGGTTCCTTTGCGGGCATCGGCCCGCGGTGTTGATTCACTGTGGTTGATTCACTGTGGTCGATTCACTGTGGTTGATTCACTGTTGTTGATTCACTGTGGTTGATTCACTGTGGTTGATTCACTGTGGTTGATTCACTGCGGTCGATTCACTATCGTCGATTCAATTTGGTCGATCCGGCGATTGTAGATGCCGGACCCGGACTTGTTAAGCTTGCGCAACCTTTCACGTATTTCTGCGTATTTCCGAGTCTCTCCGGATGAAAAATCCGGCAGCCGTTTTGGCTCGGACGAAGCTTAAGCCCGACCGGGAGCGGATGTGTGAGTCCCGTGACGGCGTTTGTAAGCAGTTGTTTCAACTCCGGCCTGCGCAATCATCTGTTACGCCGCGCATGCACCCGGGCGCCCTGTCGGGGTAGCATTGCGGCATGTCCGACACCAAAACGAAAATCCTCGTCATCGACGACGACCTCCGGCTGCGCGACCTGCTGCAGCGCTATCTCACCGAGCAGGGCTTTGCCGTATCGACGGTGAGCGATGCCGCCGCCATGGACCGGCTGATGGCGCGGGAGCGCTTCGATCTGCTGGTGCTCGACCTGATGATGCCGGGGGAGGACGGCTTGTCCGTGTGCCGGCGCCTGCGCGGCACCAAGGTCACCATCCCCATCATCATGCTCACCGCGAAAGGGGAGGACGTGGACCGCATCGTCGGCCTGGAGATGGGCGCGGACGACTACCTGCCCAAGCCGTTCAATCCGCGCGAGCTGGTGGCGCGCATCGGCGCCGTATTGCGCCGCCGCGTCGCGCCCGCACCGCCCGGCGCCCCCGCCATCGGCGTGGAGGTGGTGAATTTCGGCGGCATGACGGTCAACCTCGCCACGCGCACCTTCGAGCGCGACGGCCGCAAGATCTCCCTCACCACGGGGGAATTCGCGCTGCTGAAGGTGCTGGTCATGCACGCGCGCACCCCGCTCTCGCGCGACAAGCTGATGGAACTGGCGCGCGGCCGGGAGTACGAGGTATTCGACCGCGCCATCGACGTGCAGATTTCGCGCCTGCGCAAGCTCATCGAAAAAGACCCGGCGAAGCCCGCCTACATCCAGACCGTATGGGGCTTCGGCTACGTGTTCGTGCCGGACGAGCCCGATGCCGGTGAAAGCGCAAAGGGCGACGCTTGACGCCCCGCTCCCCGCACGGCATGCGCGCCTGACGATCGCGGCTGCCTTGCGCTTTCACCCGCCCCGCTTGCACCCGCCTCGTATCGCTGCCTGATCCGCCGACTTCACCCTTGCGCGTACTGCCCCAGTCCCTGTTCGGACGGACCTTCGCGTTGCTGGCGCTGCTGGTGGTGCTGTCGGTGTTCGCCTGGTTCGGCATCTTTCAGGTGCGAGAATTGGAGCCGCGCGCGCAGTGCGTCGCGCAGAACCTGATCAGCGTCGTCAATCTCACCCGCGCGGCACTGGTCACGGCGCAGCCCGACAGGCGCGGCGAGTTGCTGCGCGACCTGGCGCAGCGCGAACAAATCGAGGTGTATCCCGCCGACGAAGGCGAGAAGATCGCGCCCATGGAAGAAGGCCCAGTGCTGCGTCTTGCCAGCGACATCGTCAGGACGCAACTCGGTCGGGAGACGCGCTTCGCCTCCGCACGCAACGGACTGACCGGATTCTGGGTCAGCTTCGGCATCGAAGACGACGGCTACTGGGTGCGCGTGCCGCGCGACCGGCTGGAAACCAGTTTCGCGCTGCAATGGCTGGGCTGGGGAGCGCTGGCGATGTTGCTGTCGCTGGGCGCCGCATGGTGGATCGTGAGCCTGACCAGCCGGCCGCTGCGGGCGCTCGCAGCGGCGGCGGCGACGATCGGCAGCGGCAAGACGCCCCCGCCCGTGGACGAAGGCGGCGCGCTCGAATTCCAGTCGCTGGCGAGCGCTTTCAACCAGATGGCCCGCGACCTGGCACGCCTGGATGCGGACCGCGCCCTGATCCTTGCCGGCGTGTCGCACGACCTGCGCACGCCGCTCGCCCGCCTGCGGCTGGGGATTGAAATGAGCGGCGCCGATGAGTCGCTCAGGCACGGCATGAACGCCGACATCGGCGACATGGACCGTATCATCGGCCAGTTCCTCGACTTCGCCAAAGCCGGACAGTCGGGCGCGGCCGCCGGTGGCGGCGACGAACTGCCGGTCGATCTGGATATCGCCGCCCTGGCCGGTGAAATCGTCGAGCGCCAGCGCGACTTCGGCCATGTCGTTTCCGCCGATCTGGCGCCGCTGCCGCTCCTGAAACTGCGGCCGCTGGCAATGCGCCGCGCGATTTCCAACCTGCTCGACAATGCGCTGCGCTACGGCGGCGGCGAGGTAAGCATCGCCACCCGCAACGAGGCCGCGCGCAGCATTGTCGAAATATGCGATCGCGGACCGGGCATTCCGCCCGGTGACATCGAGCGCATGAAGCAACCTTTTACGCGCCTGGAAGATGCGCGCAGCGGCAAGGGCGGCTCGGGACTGGGTCTGGCGATCGTGGAGCGCATCGTCCGGCTACACGGCGGCCTGCTGGAATTGTCGCCGCGTGCCGGCGGCGGCCTCTCGGCGCGGCTGGTGTTCCCGGTCCGGGAAGCCGCCGGGCCGCGCGTCGTGAAAGAATAAGCGCAGGCCGGGTGCGCTACAGTACGCATCCGGGACAACCGGCAGGCCACCTCAGACAGGAGCAAACAGGCGTGAAACCCCTTCCGCAGATGCAACTCACCCACATGGGCATGTTCGTGCGCGACATCGACCGCATGGCCGCGTTCTACAAGGAAGTGCTGGGCTTCGTCGAAACCGACCGCGGCGAAGTGCGCGGCCACACGGCGGTGTTCCTGACCCGCGATCCGACTTCGCACCACCAGCTGGTGCTGGAATCCGGCCGACCGGAAGATTCGGGAGCGACCCACGCGATCCAGCAGATTTCGTTCAAGGTCGGCGCGCTCGACGACCTGCGCATGATGTACCGCGTGGTTTGGGACCGGACGGACATCACCGATCTGAAGGGCGTGGACCACGGCATTGCCTGGTCGCTGTATTTTCGCGATCCCGAAGGCAATCGCATCGAGATCTACCTGGACACGCCCTGGCACATCGCGCAACCGCACGGCCACGACCTCGACCTGTCGCTCAGCGACGAGGAAATCCACCGCCGCACCGAAGCGCGCATCGCCTCGGACCCGACATTGATACCGGTCGCCGAGTGGCAGCGCGCGCATGCCGGGAAACTGCGCGAGACCGGTGTCCGGATCGGGGAGTGATGCCGTCCGGACCTATCGCGTGTGTCGCTCGAGAACTCCGCGTAGAGCGCAGCCGCACAGCGCGGCCGTAGGGCGCAGCTTCAGCGCGCCGAACACCGGTGGCTTTTCCGCGACCCCGGCGCGATGAATCCGCGCCCTACAATGGTGGTGCTCGGGTGCTGCGAGCCTCGTCCTGATAGAATTGCGCCCCGACATTCCCGACTGAATCAACTGAGAGGCTGTGATTTTTTCAATTTTAGCAGTTGGCATTTGAGCACAGAGGTGATTCACTCCACTGCGGAATGAAATATGCGATAGGCATGAAATTACTCGCTACCGACCGTTTATTTGACGATTTCTCTGCTTTTTCTACCTTCAG
>SHXF01000002.1 GCA_009693435.1 Betaproteobacteria bacterium
GCTAAGGCCTGCGTGTCCGGATAAGCGCGCACATGCGGTGCGTCGGGTCGCCTTCAATCCAGCCGTATGCCTTTGTTTCTCCCGAAACGGCGGCTATTCTAGCGGCGAGCTCTGCATAGCTGTGCGTCATGAGCGAATGGTAGGGCAGCGGACGAAAGTGGCGCACCTGGTTGAGCGGATCGTGAAAAATCCCGATGCGGCCACTGGCGCGGGCGGCGAGCACCGGGGACGTGAACGGAATTCCGATCGACACGTCCGCGAGTGAGATCGCAATGTAGGGATCCAGGTCGTGAGGGACGACCATAGTCTTTCCGGCGCGCGCCAAAGCGGAATCCGGATCGAGAATGCG
Source organism: Betaproteobacteria bacterium (assembly GCA_009693435.1). Next base: position 350 of record SHXF01000002.1, read on the forward strand.
ATGCATGGCCGGCCCGTATTCCCTGTTGGTATCCTGAAGCGCACGTTTGGGCTTGACGATGAGCACAATGTTGCTGATATCGTTCAACAGCCGCTCGCAATCGGCGAAGAAGGCTTCCAGCATTTCGATGGGATAGTTCGTGGGACCATGACCGACTGCAATCCTGGCTTTCCGGCTTAGCGGGGGCACGTCGAAAAGTGCTACGAACAACTGCGATGGTTCGCATCGGGCGCCGAAGCGCTTCCGGGCCTGAGCGGGTGAGAGCGCGCACCAGCCTGAATCGCCGCACATGATGGGTCCTGTCGTAACGACATTCGGCAACTCACCTACCGCCCGGGCGTGCAGCCATTCCCTCACCTCGTCCGACCACACCCAGACCTCGCTGGCGACCGAAACGCTGCGGGCCACGCCCACATCGCGGAACGACTCATCTGTGCCCGAATACAGAAACGTATTTGCGCCATACGACCAATTCACGGTTAGTGCCCCCATCGCGTTCAGCGCAGCGACTTCCGGACTCTCCGGCCAGCATGCGCTCACGGAGGTGATGTAGGTTTGCGTGTCCAGCATCCGGGCGACGGACATTGCAGGGAGTGATGCGCAAGCGCTCGATGCTTCGAAAAGTCGGCGAGGCGAACCGGCGCCTAGCAACAGTGCATGAAACAGACATTTGCTCAGAGCCAAAAGCGCGGTCATTGTGATGCGTGCAGGCAGAAACCCCAGGCGTTGCAAAGTGATCCAGTTCACTCGACAGTGTGAAAGGCGGTCCCGCGTGGTTTCGCCCGGTTCAGCCGGCAGGATGAAAACAATTTCCTCCGGGGACAGGCGTCCCGCGCTGACCAGAAACGAAAAGTCGAGCCGCTGTTCCTCTCGCGCCATTTCGGCGGTGGCTATTCCCGTCCAGAGGACAGGCACTCGAGGGGGCAGTACTGCACTGCCGCTGCGAAACAACGCTAGGGCGCGCCGCCCAATCATTGCAACAAGGCGCATTGCTGACCAAACTTGATCCAGCCACGCAAACAGGATCAATGCCTGGAACAAAGGTGGCGGCGAGAGCGGGTATCCGAGCCTGCGCGATACGCGGTCAATCGCCGCACCCGCGATGTGACGGGATAGTGCTGTTCGCTCTATAGGCAATTGTTCAAGCAAGCGAAAGAACAGATGCCTCTCTTCGATTGCGGACGCGACCCATTGGCGCCAATTGTCCGAATAGTCGATTCGTTGGCCCGCAACGTTGGCCTTCGCGTGCAGGCCATCAGCGCCGGAAAGTGCGGTGACGCGCCACAGTTCATACGCTTGTTCGCCCGCCGCTTGCCAGGCGTCCAGGTCGAATACCAAACCGGGATCGAGCAATTCAAATCGGGAAGTCATTGATACAGGGATGCCCTCGCGTCGCCAATAACTTACGCGGCAGAAAAGGCTGAGGAGGAGCGCTAACGGCCAGTTGACCGGGTGCAATCGCTGCACAAAGAAGTAGCGCAACCTCACGGGGGCGTCGACGTTTGCAACTCGGGCGGCTCTTCTTCGAGGCGATGCGTCATGTAAATGGCGCCGCTGCGCGTATGGCCGAAAAGATCGGATTGGGGGGCTGCTTCCGAGAAGCCGGCGCGAAGATAACTCGACAGGGCCGCAGCATTGTCGGCGTCGATACCCAGCCAGAATTCGCGAATTCCGCGCGTGTCGAACAACCACCGCGCGGCTCTCGGATAAATCTCCCGAAAGACGCCTACGCCACGCCAAGCCGGGTTGCCTATCAGCACGCCTACGATGCTTCGATGCGAAGCATCGTCGATGGGCTCAAACTTGAAGTTTCCGATGTGATATCCCGAATCCTTGACAAATATGCCGAACAGTTCGGCATCAGGCGAAGCCCGCTTTTCCGCTATGAATGCCTGCAGGGTCTGCAGGCTTTGTGTATCTCCTGCCGCGACGATAAATCGCCGCACCACCGGGTCCGAAAACCAGCTCAGGTAGGTCGCGCCGGCGTCTTCTACCTGAAGTGTCCGAAGGATGAAACGTGCTGTTTCTATGCCGCTGCTACCACCTGAATCGCTGAACAGCGATCGGATTGCTCCTTCGCTCATTCGAGGAGGTCCCAGCTGACCGGTGTGCCCCTGGGCACGTCGCGCCGCACGCGCCGGCCCAGGAGCGCCTCGTGGTATTTCGGCGGCAGCCCGCGGCCCGGTCTGACGGCGCGCAGGTTCGTCGTGTTGAACACGTCGCCGGCCTTCATTTCCTGTGCAACGTACAGGGAACGCCGGAATTGCAAAGAGGGAATTTCCGAGTCCGTGGGGCCGTAATGCACCGCGCCCAAAGCGCGCCAGGCCCGCTCGCACTCGAGGGCGAGTGCAGCCAGCTCGTCAGGTTCCAGTGAGAACATCGCGTCGACGCCTCCATCCGCACGCGATAGCGTCACATGTTTTTCAATCACGGTGGCCCCCAGAGCGACAGCTGCAACGGCCGCACCGATGCCCAGGGTGTGGTCTGATAATCCGACTTCGCATTGAAACGTTTCCCTGAGATTCGGAATGGTTCCGAGATTCGACTGGGACGGGTCCGCGGGATAACTGCTGGTGCACTTCAGCAGCACAATGTCGCGACATCCGGCGCCGCGGGCCGATTGCACGGCTTCATCGATTTCCGCCGCGCTGGCCATTCCGGTCGAGATAATAAGCGGCTTGCCGGTGGATGCCGCTTTGCGGATCAACGGAAGGTCAATGTTTTCAAAAGATGCGATTTTGTAGCAGGGCACGTTGAGTGACTCGAGGAAATCCACGGCTGTAGCATCGAACGGCGTGCTGAACCCTATCATGCCCAATTCGCGGCAATGATCGAAAATGGGCTGATGCCACTCCCAGGGCGTGGCCGCATCCCGATACAGGTCATACAGTGTACGGCCGCTCCACGGACTGCCCGGATCCGATATGTGGAAATCGCCCGTGGAGATATCCAAAGTCATGGTGTCGGCGGTGTAAGTCTGCAGCTTTAGGGCGTGTGCTCCTGCCTTTGCGGCCGACTCGACAATCTGCATAGCGCGGCTCAGCGATCCGTTGTGGTTTCCCGATATTTCGGCGATAACGAATGGCGGATGGCTGAGGCCTATCTCGCGGGACGCGATCTTGACGGACGTGGCGGTCATCTGGAATCCGATTCAGAGAGACTGGTAATAACGCCCGCCATCGGAGCGGAACCCCGAGGCTTCGAAAGCGAGTGCCGAACGCAGATTTTCCTTCAATATCTCGGCACTGACGCGCCTGATCTCCGGACGCGCGCCGGATAACCAAGCGCGTCCCTTGCGCAGCAGCGCCTTGCCCAAGCCGCGTCCCTGCCGACCCGGGACCAGATAAATGGACACTACCGCCTCGTGTCCGCGTACATCGTAGCGAATTACGCCGACGGGGTTTCCGTTTAGTTCGCCGATCAGGAATTCGCAGGACGGGTCGGCGAGCTTGCGCGCGAACCACATGAGATGCGCTTCCGGCGCGATTTCGCCGGTATCGCTGGAGAACCTGCGTATTTCCGGATGATTTCGCCAGTTGAGAATGTCGATGCAGTCTTCATGCCGCGCGCGGCGGAGGGTCATATCGGCGGCCAGCATGCTGTTTGTCACGCGCTGGGCGCCGTGGCCGTCAACAAGCGCGGCCGATGCAAACGACAAGGCGCGCATGCGCGCAGGGTTGGCCAGCAGTTCAAGGACCGTCTCGGTAATGGCTCGAACCGATACTTCCGCCGATTTTCCGAGCAACAGCACGCATCCGGCTTCATGCAGGTCACGGCTTCCGGGGATTTGATTGTCCGCGATCGCGATAATGATGGAAGGAAGTCCAACGCAGCATCGTTCCCAGGTGGTGCTGCCGCCCGCGCCGATGGCCAGATCAGCGTCCGACATCATGGCAGCCATGCTATTGCTGCCCACTTGGCAAACCGCGCCTGCCAGTCGCGCGCAGGCATCCAGGATTTCCGCAGCGTGAGGATTCGAGCGGCCAATGACTACGTTGACCAGCAAACCCTGTCGGGGAAGGGCGGCGAGGGCGTCGATGACCTTGAGGGTTTCGCCGCCGGCATCGCTGCCGCCGAAAAAGACAAATATGCGGCGCACCGTGCCGTCTCGCTGCTGCGCGGCTGCGCGCGTGGCGGCAAACTCGGGACGAAGCAGCGCATAGCGGGGTCCAAGCAGCAACTCGCATGAGGGGTTCAGCAGGCCGTCGTAGCGCGCGCGGGGATGAAGTGAAAAATTCTGGTCCAGCAGTACATCGCATTCGTGGGGCCGATCGGCCAGATCGTCGATTACGAGGATATGCCTGCAGTGCGCGCTTGCACGCCGTTCCCACGCAGCATCGATGCCGTAGTGGTCGATGACCAACCAGTCGATCTGCGCGCCGGTGGCGGGTCCCCGTATCTCGCTAAAATCTGGTTCGCCTGAGGATCTCGCGAACCCCCTGGCCGGCAGCCTGATCACCCGGAACCCGAGCGAATCGGTAAATTCACAGAGGTGACCCGGCAATTCCCTGCTGACAAAGCTTACATCGGCGCCCGCATCGCGAAGTACCTGCCCGAGTGCGAGGCAGCGCATGACGTGTCCGCTGCCGATTGCGGTTGACGCATCGCTGCGGATCAGAACCTGCATCGCGCGGTGCGTCAGATCCGTTTCCGGAACACTGGCTTGGCCGGAGGGCCGACCAGCAGGCCGTCACAGGTTCCGGCATCGACAGCCTTTTTATACACCTCGCAGGCGCGATCGAACGCCGCGCTTATCTGTTCGAGTTCAGCCGCTTGATGGGACCACGTCGGATAAAGCAGTCCCTGAAAAAGAACGCCGGACGCAATCATCTCCTGCATGAACAGCGTTCTGTAGGCGTCGTCGGGACTGCCGGAGGCGCCGGCGCATGTCAACACCGCAAGGCAGGGCGGGCCAGCAAGACCCAGATGGCCACCGAGGCTGTGTCGGTCAATCTGTGCTCGGAGTGTTTGAATGAGCTGACGGCCCCGTTCCCAGTTCGACTCAATCATTTCATGGCGCTCGAACGCATCTATGGTCGCCAGCATCGCCGCCAGACCGGTCGACTCCGCGCCATGCGTGGTCGAAATCAGGAACAGTTTGTTGTCACCCTCACGCCGGATTCCACCGAGTTCCATGATATCGGCACGGCCCGTAAGCGCGCAGCATGAAAAGCCGTTTGCTATGCCCTTTCCCCAGGTGGACAGGTCCGCGGTTACGCCGAAATGGTGCTGCGCGCCGCGCATGCCCCATTTGAATCCGGATATCATTTCATCGAGTACGAATACCACGCCGTGCTTGCGGCACAGTTCGCCTACCTGCTGCAGAAAGGCGTTGCGCGGTTCGTCGAACTTGACCGGTTCCATGATCAGGCAGGCGATATCGTGATCGGCGTCCCGGAACAGCGCCTCGACGGAGGCCATGTCGTTGTAGCTGAACATTGCGGACAATTGCCGTGTTTCGGAAGGGATACCGCGGTCTACAGGGGTGGTGGCGATGAACCAGTCGTCATAACTGAAGAAATTATGCTCCCTGCAGAGAGCGACCCTGCTGCGGCCGGTGTAGGCGCGGGCAAGCTTTACGGCGGCGGTCGTAACGGTCGACCCGTTCTTCGCGAACTTGACCATGTCGCCTGCCTGGACAGTCGCCAGAAATCGCTCGGCAGCCGTCAGTTCGAGGGCCGCCGGCCGCTGGAAGTTGACTCCTCGCGACGCCGCCTCGCAAACTGCCTGCACCACCGGCTCGTATCCATGACCGATGGAAACCGAGGTAAGGCCCATGCTGCAGTCGATGTAACTGTTTCCGTCCAGATCCCACACCCACGCGCCTTTGCCGTGGCTGATTGCCGCGGGGGCATTCAGCGGAAATTGGTCATCGCCCTTCGAATAGGTATGGGCGCCGCCGGGAATGACATTGTGGATACGGCGGGAGAATTCGCGCGACTGCGCGAAATTTTCAATCTTCGGCAATGCCATCGAACGTCACCTGATTGGAAACCATGGACCAAAGCGGCTGAGCCACCACGTACGGGGCGACCAGCGCCCTGAGATCCGCTCTCGAATCGAGAAATGCAACGATGTCCTGCAATGGAACAAGCGGCATCTTGGGCGCGCAGCCGCGTGCTATTTCGCGCGCCAGCACCAGGTCTTCCGGGTAATCGACAGTAACCCTGAGGTCCATGCGAGTTTGTCCAGTTGTCGGGACGAAGACGCTCGCCTTGAACTCATCCGGATGGGTGCGCGGGTAGTTGGAGCAGAATTCGGAGCGGTCGCGAGCCGCACCCCTGCGGTGCGCGTTTTCAAGCGCTTCAAGAGAATAAATCTCGAAATGCAGGCCCTCTGGTAGCCGGTCGCATACCGTAATGTCGTTCTCATGGGCGACGTGATGCTGCCACAGTCGCGGGATCATTTCGTAGGCGCACCACGGACATTCCGTGGTCACGCGAAAGACGTCGGTTGCCGCACCTGCTCGTCCGCATTGCACAAGGCGCCATAGTACGTCTTCGGGATCGCCGAATATGTAGGACACATCATGCGCGTGCGCGACATCGACGAATGGCAGGTTCGCATTCCCTTCCGATATGCCAAGCACGATCTCGTCTATTTCAGGAACGCGCTTCAGTGCGTTTATGATCTGGTCCAGGATGGTGTCCGTGTCGTTGATCTTTTGCAGCGGTTTGCCGTAAAGCCTCGATCCGGTATTCCGGCAGGCCAGCGCGGCAACCAGCCTGCGCGTCACGGTGCCACCCCGAGCGCATTCGGGGTGATGGCTTCATCGCGCTTGATAGCGTGGTTGAGCGTACGCCCGATTACATCATCGGCCTCTTCCAGATAGACGCGGCTCGCAGTCCGCTTAAGCGCGATATCGCCTGCCGAAATCCGCGTTCCGGCCTCGATATCCCGGGCCGCAACGACATGTTTGCGGGTCTTGCCCCGGTAGGCGCGTTCCGTTTCATGCATGCCGAAATCGGCGGCCGGGGCGCTGGCTTGCACGTCCTTCGCGATAGATGATCCGTCGCGTGGAACCATGCCCAGCGCGGCAGCGCAAGCGCGCATGTGTCGCGTGAATTCGGCAAACTCGTCGGGGTTAAGGGCCGATTCGTGGTCTTCCAGCTTCATCACCTTCGCCAGCGTGATGTGCTTTTCAAGCACGGTCGCACCGGCACCCAGGGCGGCTGCGCAAAGCAGCATCGATTGGTGGCCATCGGGATCGGCGTGGTCGGCGAAACCGAGCAGCACGTCCGATCGATGACAAAAACGGGACGCCAGCTGCCGCAGGCGAAATATCTGATTGGCGCCGGTCAATGTCGGGTAACCCTGAAAGCCATGAAGCAAGACCAATTGTTTCTTGGCGAGCATAAACACGGCACGGTCGATTTCCGGGATGAAACATCCACCCACGGACAGCAACACCCGGCTGATGCTGCTGGCAGCCACAGCCGCCAGCAACCCCGGGTTGGACATGTCGGTGCTGTGAATTTTTATGGCGGCCGCATTCAGTTTCTCGGCCAATCCGAGGCTCCGCGGCCCAAACACATCGAGATGGAACTGCACGCCGCGCGACGAAGCGAGTTGGGCGATGCCTTGCCACGAAAGATCGGGCATTTCCAGTTTTCGAAATAAAGCGAAGTGTTCGTAGTCCGGGGTAGCCAGTTCGTCGGCATACACCAGTTGCATTTTCACCGCATCAACCCCGGCGGCAGAGGCGGCCCTCACCAGCACAGCCGCCTGGTCGGCGCTGCCTTCGTAGCCTTGGGCAACTTCGGCAATGATGAATGGATCAGGCATTTGATACGCTTGTCGGCATGGGCCAGAGCGATGGATTCAACAGGGTTTCGTCGGTACTGGAAAATTCCGCGAAATCGACTCCTGGAATTTCAACTGCCGAAGCGGCAATGATCTCACGCAGCTCTGCCTCAGTGGTAACACCCGTAAGAACAGTGTCGATCTGGGCAATCTGACGGGCAAACGCCAAGGCAAGTGCAGCGGCGGATATTCCGGCGCGGTCGGCGCAATGCCTGATTTGCTCGAAACGAGGATGGTGGCGCGCAAACTGCGGTGGCAGCCGGCGCAGGTCCATCAGCAGCAAACCCTGCAAGAACACCGAACGCGCATGAATCTCGATACCTTGCGCCTGCAAGGCAGCAAGTGTGCCATCGGCGATCAGTCGCTGGTCGAGCAGGTTCACCGGGACTTGTGCAATATCAATTTGCATCCTGCCGTTGACACTTCGAATATCGGTGGGCGCGTAAAAAGACGCGCCAATCCGCCCCGTCAACCCCTCATTCCGCAGTCCCAGCAAGGCTTCGGCCAGTAACTCACCACCTGGTTTGAACAGGTCGGCCACTTGATGCAGCAGCAATCCATGCACCGAGCTTTGCCGCATGTTCTCCAGGGAACGCTTGAATGTATCCTTTACCCACTCCGCGTCTTTTCTTTCGATGACGCAGCCCGTAAGCGCAGGCACTTTGGTGACGATGCGAAACGGATGCCGGTCCCAAAGCAGTTCACCGAGCGTAGCCTCGCATTCACCATACGCAGGGGCGGTGTCCAGAACATCGAATCCACTGTCGGCGGCCAGCCGGAGAATGCGCTCGACCTCGGCTTTCGGAACCCGTCCGCGCGCGTTGGAAATTCCGTAGTCAAAGCCGAACTGGGCGGTTCCGAGACCGAAATTCATTGGATAAGCCGTCGCAGCTTTTCGATCACCTCCTCCTGCTGCGGATCGGTGAGTCCGAAAAAAAGCGGAATACTCAACGCTTCGTCGTAATAGTCGCAGGCATTGGGGTAGTCGGCGGCCCGATGCCCGAGTCGCTCGTAGTATGGATGCATCGGAACCGGGATGTAGTGCACCTGTGTCGTTATTCCAGCCTGGTAGAGCCGCTGCATGAATTCGCTGCGCGACACGCACTCCTTGCCGAACGGGGCGCGAATCACGTATATGTGATGGCCGCTCAGATGCCTGCCGTTCAACTGGGCGGGGCGGATCGGTCCGATCCCGCCGAATTCATGGTCATAGCGCTCGACCAGCGCCCTGCGCCGCGAGAGAAAGCGATCGAGCTTGCCAAGTTGCGACAGACCCAAAGCAGCCTGAAATTCCGTCAACCTGTAATTGAAGCCCAATTCCTGCATTTCGTAATACCAGCGATTTGGCACTCCGTCGGTACTGGCTCGCTCGGGCGCCATGAATGGATCGTCACCCTTGTTGATGCCGTGGCTGCGCAGCCGTAGCAGGTCGCGATAAAGCGGCTCGCTATTGGTTGTGATCATGCCGCCTTCCCCGGTCGTTATCTGCTTGACCGGATGGAATGAAAGAACGGTCATGTCCGAGTGCGAACAGCAGCCTACCCGGCTGCCGTCGGCATAGCGGGCGCCGAGTGCATGGCACGCGTCTTCTATGACGACGGCGCCGTAGCGGCGGGCTATGGACTGAATGGCCGGCATGTCGCAGGGAAGACCGGCGAAGTGCACGGGAATTATGCCGCGTACCCTGCCCAGCTCAGCGCAACGCTGCAGGAGATCAGCCGGATCCAGATTGAGGGTTTCCGGGTGGATGTCGGCGAACTGCGCGGTGGCGCCCACATACAGCGCGCAGTTTGCGCTGGCAACGAATGTGATGGCGCTGGTGACCACGTTATCACCTGCCCCTATTCCTTCGGCGGCGCATGCAAGATGCAGCGCGGTCGTGCCGCTGGTCACGGCGACCGCATAACGCGCGCCGACATAGGACGCCACGGCACGCTCGAACTCATCGATTGCCGGTCCCTGGGTGAGCGACCCGCCGCGAAGCTGATTGACGACTGCCCGAATGTCGTCTTCGTCGAGGGAATGCCTGCCGTAATTAATCACGGCCCTCCCCTTTGTTGGACGAATTTGTTGGACCAATTCGGCCGCGCATGCCGAAGGGAGCGGATTATGGCGCGCGGCAGGCCAAGACAGCCCTGTCCGAGAGCTGCGACAGTGGTCAACTTTTTCTTTCCTATAGGGCGACCACCGATTATCCCACGCGGATAATGGCGGGGGTATCCGGCTTTCCCGCGTCAATGTCGCGCATGCAGTGAACCAGCTCTTCATTCCAGGGGGACAGTGCAATGCCGAAATGTCGATGGAGTTTCCCGTTATCGAGCAGCGAATTTGCCGGCCGCCGCGCCGGCAGCGGGTACTCCCGGGTCGTGATCGGCAGCGCACGACAGGTCAGCTTGTCCAGCGAGATGATGCGGCTGGCGAAACCAAACCACGTCGTGCTGCCGGCCGCGCTCATGTGATAGAGGCCTTCGGAACCTTCGCCATCCGCCAATTTTTGCACCATGACGGCTGTCGACGAGGCGATGGCCGCCGCTGACGTCGGTGTGCCTCGCTGGTCGTCGACGATCTTCAGTTCCGGCCGTTCGCGGGCCAGACGCAGCATGGTAAGGAGGAAATTCTTTCCCCGGGCCGAATAGACCCAGCTCGTTCGCAGAATGAGATGTCGGCAGCCCGAACGCTGAATCGCTCGTTCGCCTTCCAGCTTGCTCAGTCCGTACTCATTGAGCGGGGCAGGCATGTCATCCTCGACGTACGGCTTGGCGCTGCTGCCGTCGAATACATAATCCGTCGAGTAATGAATGAGCAGGGCGCCGGCTTTTCTAGCTTCATCCGCCAGTATGCCGGGTGCGTCGGCGTTGATCGCGAAGGCCTGGGCCCTTTCGGACTCGGCCTGATCGACCGCGGTGTAGGCGGCGGCATTGACAATGACGTCCGGTTTGACGGAGCGCACCATGGCCACGATGGCTTCAGGCTGGGCGAGATCGAGCGTGCTGCGATCATGCGCCACCAGTTCTCCAAGCGGATTAAGGCTGCGCTGAAGTTCCCAGCCTACCTGGCCGTTCTTGCCGCAAAGCAGGATCTTCACGGGAACAGCTCGGCCGCTTTCAAGGGCACCCCTTGCCTGTCCTTGCCCGACAGGGTGGGCGGCGCGTCGACCGGCCAGCTGATCGCAAGGTCGGGGTCGTTCCACAAGATGGTCCGCTCGTGCTCCGGGGCGTAGTAGTCGGTAGCCTTGTAGTAGACATCGGCGCTGTCGGACAACACCTGGAAGCCATGGGCGAAACCCGGTGGAATCCAGATCATGGCGTGTTCCACGGCAGACAGGCGCTCTCCCACCCACTTGCCGAACGTGGCCGAGCTGCGCCTGAGATCGACTGCTACATCGAATATTTCGCCGCTCATGACGCGCACCAGCTTTCCCTGTGGCTGCCGTATCTGGTAGTGCAGTCCGCGCAGCACGCCCCCTGCAGAACGCGAGAGGTTGTCCTGCACGAACTGGGCACCGATCCCGGCCCGCTCGAATTCGCGCCGATTCCAGCTTTCGAGGAAAAATCCACGCTGATCGCCGAATACATCGGGCTGGACCACCACAATGTCCGCAATTGCGGTGCGCCGTATTTTCATGGCGACAATCCCTTCCGATATTCAGCCGACATTGCCGTCGCGCAGCACGTCGAGCAGGTAACGGCCGTAGCCGCTGGCCTTGAGCGGCGTCGCCAGCGCTTCGAGCTGCGCGGAGGTTATGTATTTCATTCGCCACGCGATTTCTTCCGGGCAGCATATCTTGAGTCCCTGGCGCCGCTCCAGCGTCTGAATGAAGCTGCTGGCATCGAGCAGCGAGTCATGCGTGCCGGTGTCGAGCCAGGCGTGGCCGCGCCCCAGGGTGACGACATCCAGCTTGCCGGCCGAAAGATAGACACGATTGAGGTCGGTAATTTCCAGTTCGCCCCGCGCCGAGGGTGTCAGGGCGCGCGCAACCTGCGTTACATCGTTGTCGTAAAAATAGAGGCCGGTGACCGCGAATCGCGATTTGGGATTGAGTGGCTTTTCTTCCAGGCTGACGCCCTTGCCGTCCGGACCGAATTCGACCACGCCATATCTCTGCGGATCGGTTACCGGGTAGGCGAACACCGTGGCGCCGTGCTGCTTGGCAGCGGCACGCTGCAGGTCGCTCTGCAGGTCGTGGCCATAAAAAATATTGTCGCCCAGCACCAGCGCGCAACCTTCGCTGCCGATGAACCGTTCGCCGATGATGAACGCCTGCGCGATGCCATCGGGTGACGGCTGAATCGCGTAACTGAGCGACAGTCCCCAGCGAGCGCCGTCACCCAGCAACTGTTCGAATCGCGGCGTGTCCTGCGGTGTCGAGATCAGCAGTATGTCGCGGATTCCTGCGATCATGAGCGTGCACAGCGGATAGTAAATCATCGGCTTGTCGTACACCGGAAGCAACTGCTTGGACACGGCCTGGGTAACCGGATAGAGGCGCGTGCCAGAGCCGCCCGCGAGAATGATGCCCTTCATCGGTTTCTCACCTCCCGGTGTAATTGAGCTGCAGCCACTGCTTGTATTCACCGGTGCGAATACGCTCGCTCCATTCCTGGTTATCGAGGTACCAGGACACTGTTTTGCGCAACCCGCTTTCGAATGTCTCGCCCGGCGCCCAACCAAGCTCGCGCGAAATTTTCCGGATGTCCATTGCGTAGCGACGGTCGTGCCCGGGCCGGTCGCCTACGAACGCGATGAGCGCGTCGTAAGGGCCCGCCCGCCGCGGCCGCATTTCATCCAGCAGCCGGCATATCGTTTTCACGACATCGATATTGGCTTGTTCGTTCTGCCCGCCGATGTTGTAGACCTCGCCTGGTATTCCGCGATCGAGCACCGTCCGTATCGCCTCGCAATGGTCGCCTACGTACAACCAGTCCCGGACGTTGCGTCCGTCGCCGTAAACAGGCAACCCCTTTTCCTGCAGCGCGTTTGACAGGATCAGCGGAATCAGCTTCTCGGGGAACTGGTAAGGGCCGTAGTTGTTGGAGCAGTTTGTCGTCAGTGTGGGAAGCCCGTAGGTGTGGTGATAGGCGCGCACCAGGTGGTCCGCGCCCGCCTTCGACGCCGCATAGGGGCTGTTGGGCGCATACGGCGTGGTTTCACTGAAAGCGGGATCATTGGCATTCAGCGAACCGTAGACTTCATCGGTGGAGATGTGCACGAAGCGGAACCGGTTCTTGTCCGCCGGGGCCATCTTCTGCCAGTGCGCCCGGGACTCCTCAAGCAGGCAGGACGTGCCCACGACATTCGTCTGCACGAATTCGCCTGGCCCGTGGATGGAACGATCAACATGACTCTCCGCAGCGAAGTGGACGACTGCGCGGGGATCGTGTTCAGCGAGCAGTTTGCGCACCAGATCACGGTCGCAGATGTCGCCGTGAAAGAACGCGTGACTTCGGCCTGCTGGCAGGCTGTCCAGGTTGCCCGGATTGCCCGCATAGGTAAGCTTGTCCAGGTTCACCACGGCCTCGTCCGAATGCGCCATCCAACCGTGGATGAAGTTCGAGCCGATGAACCCTGCGCCCCCCGTGACCAGGATAGTCATGGCGCCGACCGCTGCAGTGCCATGAGCTTTGCATATTTATTGAAACTGTTCATGCAGCCTATGGAAACGTGTATTAGTCCCGGAATCCCGTCGAGGAAACCGAGACGAAAGAAATAGAACTTGATGAAGCGCAGCAGCGGGCTCAGCACCAGTTGCCAGGCGGACACCTTCCCGCCCGACAGGGCCAGTTGATCCGCCTGCAGCGAGGTATAGCGATTCTGCTTTTCCAGGTACCGCTCCAGCGATTCGGCCGAATCGTGCAACAGATCGCCGCGCAGGCGGATCACCGGCTGCGAGGTGAGAACTTTTTCGTGCACGTTGTCGTCGCTCCAGCGGGCCAGGCGGCGGTCGAACAGCCTCAGGCTCCGGTCAGGATAACCCTCGCCGTGCTTCAGCCAGCGGCCGAGAAACCGGTTGCATCTAGCCATTGTATAGGCGCCGCTTTCTGGCGCCGCAATTGCCGCGAGGATGCTGGTTTGCAGTAGTTCGCTGACCCGCTCGTCGGCATCGATGCATAGTACCCAGTCGTGGGTTGCCGCCTCGATGGCGAACTGCTTTTGAGGGCCAAAGCCCAGCCATTTCTTGCGCACCACCCTGGCGCGATGCCGTTCGGCCAGTTTCACCGTGTCGTCGCTGCTGTCCGAGTCGACAATCAGCACTTCATCGGCGAAGGCGACGCTGGCCAGGCATGGCTCAAGGCTCGCTGCCGCGTTGTGGGTGATGATTACCGCGGATAAAGGCATGCGTGGAATTGATTGGGTCGGCACCTGGGAGCATTGCCGTATAATCAGTAACTTAAGCGCACATATTAGCAGTTTGCGCGGGTTGCCTCGGGCTATTCTGCAGCGCGGCCGGGCCTGTTTCCGCTTTGCACCAAGCAGTAATGAGCTGGCGCGCCGTTCGCCAGGTGCTATGAAAAAAATTCTCCTGGTCAAGACATCGTCGCTCGGCGACGTGATTCACAACCTGCCGGTTGCCACCGATGTCCGCCGCCACTTTCCCGACGCCATCATCGATTGGGTCGCTGAAGAGGCGTATGCGCCATTGCTGCATCTGCACCCTGCGGTACGCACTGTGATACCTGTTGCGGTGCGACGCTGGCGCCGGCACTTGCCTGGACCGGCTACCTGGCGGGAAATTGCCGAGTTCAGGCGATTGTCCGATGTCGAAACTTACGACGTCATTCTCGACTCGCAGGGATTGCTGAAGAGTGCAATCATTGCCCGCGCGGCTCGCGGCCGGCACCACGGATTCGACGCGGCAAGCGCGCGCGAATCGCTGGCCGCATGGTTCTACGAAGAACGCCATGCGGTGTCGTTGATGCAGCACGCCGTAGACAGGAACCGGGCTCTTGCAGCCGCGGCACTCGGGTACCGGAATCACGCGCCAATCGACTACGGGCTACGGCTTCCCGTGAGACCGGCATTCATACCCGCCGGGCCCTATGCCGTACTCCTTCATGGAACTAGTCGTGCCGACAAGTTATGGGACCTGAGGCGGTGGATTGAACTGGGTCGCCTGCTGGAAGCGCGCGGGCTGAAATGCGTGCTCCCCTGGGGAGATGAAGTCGAACGCGAACGGGGGCTTCGTGCCGCCAAGTCAATCGGCGCGCTACTGGCGCCGGACCGCATGCCTATCGATACAGTCGCCGGATTGCTGGCCGGCGCCGATGCCGTGTTCGGTGTCGATACCGGACTGACCCACCTCGCGGCTGCGCTGGGCCGGCCCACCGTCGCCATATTTTCGGCTACGGACCCGAAACTCACCGGTGTTCATGGCGCGCGGCGGGCGACCAACATCGGTGCAACGGGTTTGCCGCCCGATGCCACTGAAGTCATAGCGGCCTTCGACCGCCTGCCCGCCTGATGGCGCGGCTGGGATACACGCTGGTCCTTTGGCTGGCGCTGCCCTGGGTACTCGCGCGGCTCTGGTGGCGTGGCCGGAGCGAACCGGGATACCGCGAAAACGTCGCCGAGCGATTCGGATTCTTTGGGGTGGGCCCGGCGACTGCCTGCAAGGTGATCTGGCTACACGCCGTTTCGGTCGGTGAAACCCGGGCGGCAGAGCCATTGATAGCGGCACTCCTGGCGCGTTATCCCGACCATCGGATAGTGCTGACGCAGATGACGACGACCGGGAGGGCTGCGGCCCGCGACCTGTTTACCAACAGCGTGGAGATACGTTATCTCCCCTATGACTATGGCTTTGCGGTGCGGCGATTTATTAAGCGCTTCAAACCGGTGCTGGGGATCCTGATGGAGACCGAAATATGGTTCAACCTGGTTCGCGAATGCAAACTGGCCGGTATCCCATTGCTGTTGGCGAATGCGCGAATGTCGGAACGATCCGCGCGGGGCTACCGCACCGTGTCCGGGCTGGTACGCGAAGCGTTTTCCGGAATCACGGCAGTCGGGGCGCAGAGCGGCGAGGACGCTGCGCGGCTGCGCTCGCTCGGTGCTCTGCAGTGCGAAATCACAGGCAACCTCAAGTTTGACGTCGTTCAGGCGCCCGCGGCGCTGGCAGCACAATTCCGCGCCTGGTACGGGTGTCGCCCGGTGTTGCTTGCCGCAAGCACGCGCGAGGGCGAAGAGGAATTGCTGTTGAACGCATTGTCCGCGCTGCCGGACGAAGTGCTCGTTGTCATCGTGCCGCGCCATCCGCCGCGGTTTGCGGAAGTGGCGCGCCTCATCGAAAAATGCGGCCGAATCGTCAGGCGCAGCGAAAATCGCGAAATTCCAGCCGGATGCCGGTTCATGCTCGGCGACAGCATGGGCGAGCTGTCTGCCTACTATGCCGCATGCGATGTCGCTTTCGTCGGAGGAAGCCTGCTTCCCTACGGCGGACAGAACCTGATAGAAGCGTGCGCCGCAGGTGCACCGGTGTTGGTAGGGCCTTCCACGTTCAACTTCGCCGAAGCAGCAGAAATGGCAATTTCCACGGGCGCCGCACTGAGAGTCGGCAGTGCGGCTGAACTTGTCTCGGAAGCGGCACATCTGCTGGCAGATGCGGCGCGGCGTAGCCGGATGGGCGCTGCCGGTCGCGCATTTTGCCAGGCGCACCGCGGCGCCGCCGCGCGGACGCTGGCCCTTTGCGAACGACTGATCGAATCGCGCTGAAAAACCACACCGCGCCTATTCCGCGAGCAGGCGATTAACTTCCTCGACGTCGGCTTCGGTCAGCGTTCCAACTGCAGCCTTGAGCTTCAGCCCGTTCACGATGGTGTCGTAGCGGGCACGCGACAAGTCGCGCTTGGTGGAGAATACCTGCTGCTGCGAATTCAGCACATCGATATTGATACGGACACCCACGTCATAGCCGAGGCGGTTGGATGCCAGGGCTGTTTCGCTGGAGAGCAAAGCCTGCTCGAGAGCACGCACCTGCGCCATGCCGTTGGTTACGCCCAGGAATGACTGGCGCGCAGACAGCGCCGCGCTCCTGCGGCTGTTCTCGAGATCGGCACGCGCCCTGTCCCGATTCGCCAGCGCTTCACGCACCCGGGAGTCGATCGCGCCGCCGGCATACAACGGGACGGCGAGCTGAACTCCCAGAGCCGAGAATTTCTGATCATTGCCGACACCAGAAAGCTGGTTGTTGCCACTCGAGTTGCGGCCCAGCTGTCCGACGAAATCGACGGTCGGGTAATGGCCCGCGCGGTTGCGCGTCACCTCGAGTGCGGCGATTTCAGCTGCTGCCTCCTGTATGCGGACGCCCAGGTTCTGCGCCTGGGCCGATTCGACCCATTGATCCATGCTGTTCGGTTGAGGGGACGAAAGCTGCAGGGTGCTTCTGAGGGCAGCCAGTTCAGCGGGAAATTTGCCTATCACCTGCTGCAAGACACGCCGCTTCAATTCGAGATCGCTTTCGGCGGCAATTTCCTGGGATGTCGAAAGATCGAATCGGGCCTGCGCCTCATGAGTGTCCGTAATGGTCGCCGTGCCAACCTCGAAATTGCGCTTTGCCTGTGCCAGCTGTTCGGCAATCGCCGTCTTCTGTGCGCGAATAAAAGCGATGCTGTCCTGCGATGCGAGCACATCGAAATAGGCTTGCGACACACGGACGATGAGATCCTGGCCGGCGAGGAGATATTGCGTTTCCGCCTGGGCCACCTGAAAGCCCGCCTGCTCGTATTGCACCAGGTTCTGCTTTCTGTACAGCGGCTGCGTCAGTGTGACGGTGACGCCATTGGAGTTGAACTGGCGTAAGAACGGGCCAGGTGTCGCGCCGCCGCGAAACGTAATCTCGTTTTCGTTCCATGTGGTGTTGCCGGTACCGCTGATGGACGGCAGCAACAATGCCTTCCCCTGGGGCAATTTCTCCCGGCCCGCCTCCAGCGCCGCACGCGCCGATGAGTACTGGGCGTCGTAGCCCCTTGCCTCACGCAGCACCCGCAGAAGATCGGCCGAGCCGGCGATCCCCGATGAAACGATGAGCGAAATCCCAACTATCGAGGGCCACAGGTTCATGGGATCACCTAATAGACGGGCATGGAGGTATCGACCTGCCTGGCCCATGCGTCCAGGCCGCCTTGCAGGTTGAAAATCCCGCTAAAACCACTCTGAGAGAGGTGCATCGCGATCTGCTGGCTGCGTCCACCGTGATGGCAGATGACTACCGTCTCCGCGGTCTTGTCCAGTTCCGGCACGCGCGAGGGTACTTCGTTCATCGGTATATGGCGCGAGTCGCCCAGACTGCACGTCTGGAATTCCCACAGTTCGCGCACATCCAGAAGAACGGGGGAGGGGCGGCCCGGGTCTGCGAGCCACTCGGACAGTTGCCGCGGAGTAATCTGTTTCATGAAAGAACTTAAAACCGGAAACGATCGGGTTGAAGGGCGTTGACGAGCGGAGGGAAATTCGTCTCGAACAGGTTTGTGCCGTGCCAGGAGCGCGGCACAGACGGCTCAGGATCGCAGGTCATCAGCCGCGCCGACATCACCGGGGGGTCCCCGACAATGGCGAATAGCCGGCCGCCCGGTTTCAACTGATCGAGAAAGGCGACCGGCAGCACGGGTGTCGACCCGGTCAGCACAACGATGTCGTAGGGTGCGTGCGCTTCCCAGCCTTGCGCCGCATCGCCCAGTTCTGTCGTGACGTTGACGGCCCCGTGGCGGGCCAGGTTGCGGCGCCCGAATGCGAGAAGCCTGGAATTGATTTCGACGCTGAACACGTGCAGGGCACGGTGCGCGAGCAGTGCGGTGAGGTATCCGCTGCCGGTCCCGACCTCGAGTACCCTGTCACCTTTGCGTACCGAGAGTTCCTGCACGATGCGCGATTCGACCCTGGGCGCCATCATGCGCTCGCCTTCTCCCAGCGGTATTTCCAGATCGGAGAGAGCGAGATTGCGTTTATCGTCCGGGACGAATTCCTCCCGGCGCACCACATAGAGGAGGTCGAGAACATCCGGATCGAGGACTTCCCAGGTCCGGATTTGTTGCTCCACCATGTTGAAGCGGGCGTGTTCAATGTCGATCGTTGCGCTCATGGCTCGTTCTGCTCGATTAGCTGCGGTTCGTTCGGGAGCGTGGCAGTTTAGCATGACGGTCGTGGCCGGCCGCACCGGCGATCCGGGCGGCAGACGTGCGCCGGACGGGCGATTCCACATAGCAGGCACAGCCACGCAATGTCGTCGAAATCCAAAGCGGCGGGGTCATTGCGCGATACTTTCTTTACCGGCCATCGGCGTCTCGGCCAACTCACCGGCGATCGGAGCGGCCGGCACGGTGCCGCTGGAAAGCCTGCGTTTCATCCAGGCGCCGAGGTCATCCAGATAGGTGTAGAGAACCGGCACCACGATCAAGGTCAACAGGGTCGAGGTGATCAATCCGCCAATTACCGCGTGGGCCATGGGTGCCCGCTGTTCGGAGCCCTCTCCGAGGCCCAGCGCGAGCGGGATCATTCCGAAAATCATGGCGAGGGTGGTCATTACGATGGGCCGCAGCCTGACACGGCCGGCCTCGATGATGGCCGTCACCCGGTCTTTTCCGGAGGCAAGCGCCTGGTTGATGAAGTCGACCAGCAGGATGGCATTCTTGGTGACCAGGCCCATCAGCATCACAAAGCCGATTATGGAAAAAATATTGAGTGTCGATCGAGCCAAGAGCAGCGCCAGCAGCACGCCCACCAGCGACAGCGGCAAAGAGGCCATGATGGCCAAAGGCTGCAGAAAAGAAGCGAACTGCGACGCGAGAATGAGGTAGATGAACACCACGCCCAGAGCCAGCGCGGTAAGGGCGTAGCCCATGGTTTCCTGTATGTCCTTGGTCGAGCCACCCATGACGAAACGATACCCGGGTTGCAGGCTGATGCGGGTGAGTTCGGCCTTGATGTCCTTTCCCAGGTCGCCGGCCGGCTTGCCGAACGCATTGGCCGTTACCAGCACTTCGCGCGTCAGATCCTTGCGGTTGATCTGCGTTGCGCCGGTCGTGGCGACGAATTCCGCGACCTGCCTGAGAGCGATCATTTTCGGGCTGCCGTCCGCGTTCAGCAGATTGCTCGCCACGTAGATGCGCTCGAGGTCAGACGCGGTATTGCGCTCTACCTTCGCAAGCCGCACCTTGACGTCGTAAATCTCGTCATCGGGCGCTTTCCAGGTGCTTGCGGCCTCGCCGGCAAGCAAGGGGCGCAACGCCGCTCCGATGCGATCGACGCCGACGCCGAGGTCACTCGCCAACTCTCTGTTGAGACGCACGGCAAGTGTGGGCTTGGCCGCTTTCTGGCTCGAATCGACATCCACGACGCCGGGCAGCGAACGCATCATGGTCATGACTTGCCGCGCCAGGCGGTCCAGTTCCTGAATGTCCTGACCCTGAATGCTGACTTGCAGCGGTTTGCCGCTTCCCACCGCCTGAAATACGCCGACATTCGTCACTTCGATCCCGGCGATGCGGGCGAGGCGTTCGCGAAACGGTTTTTGCAGTGCTTTCTGATTGGTGGAGCGCTCGCTGCGCTCCACCAGCTTGACGAAAATCGTCGCGTAGTTTTTCCCCAGTGCCGTGCCCGTATTCACGTTCGCGTAGGTATAGCGCACCTCCCGGAATTCACGCAGCGCCGCTTCGGCCTGCTGCACCTTGCCCTGCGTGAATTCCAGGGACGACCCGACTGGAGTGGACAGCTGCACCATCACTTCGCCGAGATCCGCTTCGGGAACGAATTCCGAGCCTATCCACGGCATTAGCGCGAAGCTGCCGAAGAAGCTGGCCAGCGCAAGCGCGATTACTGTCTTGCGGTGTTCCAGCGCCCAACCGAGCAGGCGTTGATAGTGCATGCCTGCGCGCTCCACCAGCCGTTCGTTCAGGGCAAGAAACCGGGCAAGCCGGCCCTTGCCGTGGATGCCATGCGCGGCGGGATCGTACCAGACGGCGGAGAGCATCGGATCGAGCGTGAATGAAACGAACATCGACAACAGTACCGCGGCGGCGACAGTGATGCCGAACTGGTGAAAGAACCGGCCGATGATGCCGCCCATGAATCCCACAGGCAGGAACACCGCGACGATCGTGAATGTGGTTGCCATCACCGCCAGGCCGATTTCCCGGGTGCCGTCAAGCGCGGCCTGGCGGTGGGTCTTGCCCATGGCGAGGTGGCGAACGATGTTCTCGCGGACAACGATGGCATCATCGATCAGCAAACCGACACACAGCGACATCGCCATCAAGGTCAGCACATTGATGGAAAAGCCGAACGCATACATCACCAGAAACGTGCCGATCAGCGCAATCGGCAGTGTCAGGCCGGTAATGACGGTGCTGCGCCACGAGTTGAGAAACAGGAAGACGATGAGTATGGTGAGCACGGCGCCCTCTATGAGGGTGTGCTTCACATCGTTGACCGAATTGCGGATCCCCTGGGAGGTATTGCGCACCACCTCTAAACGAACGTCCTTCGGGAGGCGCTTTTCCAGTTCAACGATCGATTTTTGCACCGCATCGACGACATCGATGGTATTGGCATCCTGCGCCTTGACGATGTCGATGGCCAGCACCCGCTTGCCGTCAACCATGGCGACGCTTTCTTCTTCTTCCTGCCCGTCCACCACAGTTGCGACCTGCGACAGCAGCACCGGTTGTCCGCCACGGCGCGCGACGATGATTCCCCGAAACTGCTCCGGCCGCCCGATGCGGCCCTGTACCTGCACCAGCTGTTCGCGGTCGCGAGTGACGAGGCTTCCGGCCGGGAGTTCCTGGTTCTCGGTGCGGATGGCATTGATGAGCTGATCCACGCCGATGCCGAACGCTTCCATTTCTCCGGGCTTGATGAAGATCTGGATTTCACGTTTCACGCCGCCTACGGTGGTCGCGCGGCCCACGCCGCGCACGTTTTCGATGCGCTTCTTGATGACTTGTTCGGTGAGCGTGGTCAGTTCGCGCAACGATTTGCCCTCGCTGCGCACTGCGACCGACAGGATCGGCAAGTCGTCGGGATTGAAACGCGAGACGCGCGGTTCCTTGATCTCCTTGCGGAATGTCGCACGGATCGCAGCGACTCTTTCACGCACATCCTGGGCCGCGAGCGCCGGGTTGATGGTCAGGTCGAATTCGACGATGACGACCGATTGGCCTTCATAGGACCTGGAAGAAAGCGTTTTTACCCCGCTGATGGTGTTGACCGCCTCTTCGATCCGGCGCGTGATATCGGTCTCTACAGCCTCCGGGGAGGCGCCGGGATATTCCGTCTGGACCACCACGACCGGAAAACTGACGTCGGGAAATTGCTCGACCGAAAGGCGCTGCGAAGCGAACACGCCCAGCACCAGCAGCGCCGCCATCATCATGGTGGCCAGCACCGGATTGGCAATCGATATGCGTGTGAACCACATGGCCGGACGCCAGGTTGGTGGCGGTTAGCCGCCGGTTCGCACGGACTGAGGCCCTGCCGGACGGCTGCCGGCAACGGCGGGCCTGGCGGGTTCGGGCTGCGCTCGTGCAGGGGTGATGGTGACTGTCGCACCTGAACGCAATCCACCCAGTTGCGTCCTGAGAATCTGGTCTCCGGGTTTCAATCCGTCCAGTGCTTCCAGCACGCCTTCATCGTCATTGCGCATGCCTATGGTTACAGGTTGGGTCGAAAGCCGGCCGCCGGTCAATCGCCATACCAGCCATTGGCTTCCCTCCCGAGACACCGCGGAACTCGGCAGCACCATTGCCTTTTCCCTTTTTTCAATGGTGAGATTACCTTTGGCAAACAGACCGCCGCGCAGCGCGCCGTCGCGATTCGGCAAGAGCGCATAGACGATGATCGACCGCGTCCCGCTTTGTGTCGAAGGGTTTATGCGCTCGATGCGGCCGGCAAATATCCGGTCGCCGTAGCCTTCTACGCGAAACTGAATTTCCTGGCCGGGACGCACGCTGGAAATGTCGGAGGCCGGGATGGCCGATTCGACCTCGAGCTCGCTCAGATCGACGAGCGCGAGGATCCTGGCGTCGATCGCGACCTTCTCGCCCGGTTGCGCCAGCCTTTGCGAGACTATGCCTGCAATCGGCGCCCGCACTGTGGTGTCTTCGAGTGACTTGCGCGCAATTGCGGCCTGCGCATCCACCGCTTTCAGTCTTGCTTCCGCCACCAGGTAGTTGCTTTCGGTGACGTCGAACGCGTTCTGCGATATGAATTTTTGCTTGAGCAGGGCATGCTGGTTTTCCCGGTTCTTCTCAGCCAGGACCAGCTGCGCCCGGGCGCCTTCCAGGTCCGCGAGCTTTTCCTGAAGTTTCGCCTGCGCCTCGATCGCATCGATGCGCGCCACGATCTGGCCGGCCTTGACCGGCTCTCCTTCCCGAACCGAAATCTCGCGCAGCTCGCCGCTCGCTTTTGCTTTCACGGTCGTCCAGTTGCGCGGCTGTAATGTGCCGGTCAGCGCTATCGACCGGCGCATCTCGCTCAAACGGACGTCGTACAGGTCGCTCGCGGCAATCTCGATGGCCGGACGCGGGCTGTCGAGCGCAGGCGCGTCGCTTTTCGCGCTAATGAACGCAGCGACGCCGCCGAACAATGCGGCGCCCATCAAGCTCAGGACGATGATGGAAGCGCGTCTTTTCATGAAGTGCCCCCCCCGCTTTGAATGCCCCGCAACGCCGGCAGAAGCAGATCGATAAGGGTGCCAAAATAACGTTCCGCCGTCAGGGCGTTCGGCGCGCAGGCGGCGAGCGAATGCTGCCAGCAAGCAAAGTGAACCAGCGGTGCGATGACCAGATGAACCGCGGGTTCGAGATCGACCTGACGGAATTCGCCGCTGTCGATGCCGCGCTGCAATGCCCGTCGCACCATGTCCAGCCCGCGCACCACCACTTCATCGTGATAAAACTGGGCCAGTTCCGGGAAGTTGCCGGCTTCAGCAATCATGAGTTTCGGGATGCCACCGACTTTAGACGAGCCGATCAGGCGCCACCAGCCATAAATGATAGCGCGTAGCAGATCCGACGCCGTCCCCTCGAAGTGCTCAACCAGGCGCTCGGCTTCGGTGATGGCCGGGATAATGGCGCTTCGCACCACTGCCTTGAACAGCGCGTCCTTGCTGTCGAAATAAAGGTAAAGCGTACCCTTGGACACACCGGCCCGGGAAGCGACGTCTTCCAGTCGCGTTACGGCAAAGCCCTTTTCCACGAATAAATCCAGTGCCGCGGCGACGAGTTCGTCGGGCCGGTCGTCTTTGCGGCGTTCCCATCGTGGTTCGGATTTTGAGGCGGTGGCCATGGCGAAGTTATTAACTGACTGGCCGGTAATATATACTTCAATGGCTCATCGGTCAAACACTGATTCGTTTTGTAAGCGTGTGCTCACATAAGAGATAGACGCCTAAATTCAAAGATTCTACAAAGTGATTGGCGATAACGGCACAATTATTGTGCGTTGCACAAAGAATATCGTGTCACCCGTATCATCCACGGATCAGCGCCATCGCCTCGTCGCAGCGCATCACCGTCGTAAGGTTGCGCAGGTCCGCCATGCTGGTTTCGTGAACCTCGGCGCGGTAAGTGGCGCAGCCATCAGAGAGCACCACCGTGTGATATCCCCGGGTATGCGCGTCGCGCGCCGTGGACGCGACGCCACCATTGGTGACCACGCCGCCCAGGATCAGAGTATCGATCCCGGCTTTACCCAGAACAAAGTCGAGACGGGACATAAAGAACGCGGAAAACGCGACCTTTTCCACACTCATGTCGACTGGCAGGAGGTCGTCCATCACCTGCTGGTCAAACGAGCCAGGCGCAAAATCCCCCTTGCGCAGGAACGGGCGCAACTTCCTGAGGTGATCTGCGATGAGTGGTTCGCCATTTCTGCCCGGGACCAGGGTGAACTGGGTGGCGACCACCCAACCACCGGCGCGGCGCATCGTGTCGGCCATCGTTTTCAACAAGGGGATCACCGGTCCGAACTCCGGCGAAGTGGCGCCACCCCGCGCATAGGCTCCGTCGGGATGCAGGAATCCGTTCTGCATGTCGCACAGAAGCAGCGCGGTCTTTTCAGGATTGAATTGCGTAGTCATGAGCGTTTCCTATGTTGCCGAAATGATCAGATTGCCGAGACGGTCCACTTCCGCGCTCATATCCGGTTCGAGAAAGGTGGTGGCATCCGGCTGTTCGAAAAGCGCAGGGCCGGCGATTCGTGCGCCGACAGGCAGCATCAACCGGTCATACACGTGTGCCTCATGCCAGTCGCCAGCGAGCCAGACTTTGCGCGTGCCACGTGCCGATTTCACGACGCTCGATTGCGGACCCGGCGCAAGAAGGCCGAGATCGAATTTTCGGCGCTTGCCGATGACCGAGACGCGCATGTTCAGGACGCGGATGGCGATGCCATTCAGAAGTTGGCCGAACGTCGACTGGTATTGGCGCTCGAACGCGTTACGTATCGTCTCCCGGCCGAGCCGGGCAATCCCTTCCAGCACGACCGGCACTCCAATGGTATGGGTCTGGCCTGCGTACAGCATGTCCAGTTCCAGCAGTTGTTCGATGCGCTCAAAACGCACCGAAGCGGTTTTCAGCACCGCTTTTCCGTCTTTCAGCATCGCGGCCAGTTGGCGGCGAAATGGCGCCAATTCCAGGGCATCGAGCGGACGATTGAGCGTCTGTACAAAATCGTGGCGCATGTCGGCAATGACGCAACCCAGCGCGCTGGTCACGCCGGGATAGCGCGGCACGATACCCGTGGCCACGCCGACCTCGCGCATCATGGCGCACACATGAAGCGCACCCCCACCGCCGAATGGCATGTAGGCGAAGCGCTTCGGATCGTGGCCGCGCTCCACCGAGACCAGCCGGATCGCGCCGGCCATTTTCGCATTGGCGACGCGAATGACCGCCTCGGCGGCCGCCATCACGTCCAGCCCCAGGGGCGCACCAATGGTCTTGGCGATTGCCGCTTTTGCGGCATCCACATCCAGCCGCGCCAAAGACCGCGAACCCGTATCGCCGCTGTTGCCGAGAGGCCGCTCTACATTGATCAACCCCAACACCACGTTCGCGTCGGTCACTGTCGGACCGAGTTCACCGTTGCGATTGCCCAAGCCATAGCAGACCGGACCTGGATTGGCGCCGGCCGACTCGGGACCCACTTGCAGCAGGCCGGACCGGTCGAGTTTGGCGATCGAGCCGCCCCCGGCACCGATCGTCGTGATTTCTATCATCGGCGTGCGTACCACCATGCCGAAGTCGATGGCGGTCTGGGCCGCCAGCGCCGATTCGCCATTCGCGATCAGCGATACGTCGAAAGAGGTGCCCCCCATGTCGCCGGTGATCACATTGTCGAATCCGGCCTCACGGGCAATGTGAGCGCAGGCGATGACGCCGGCCGCGGGTCCCGACAGGGCGGTGCGCACCGGCAAGCGGCGAGCCGTCTCCACGGACATCACGCCGCCATTGGACTGCACAATCAGGATCTGGCCGCAGAAACCCTGTTCCCGCAACGTGGCCTCCAGTCGTTCCAGGTAATTGCCCACCACCGGCTGCAGCGCCGCGTTAAGCGACGCGGTTGAAGCACGCTCGAATTCGCGTATCTCCGGCAGGATCTGCGAAGAGCACGACACATGGGCATTCGGCCACAGGCTCACCGCGGCTGCCAGCGCCGCCTGCTCGTTTGCAGTGTTGGCATAGGAGTTGATGAAAAATATGCACAGCGACTCCGCGCCCTGCGCCAGCAATTGCTTCGCAGCCTTCCTGACCTGCGGCAGCGACACCTTGCGATGGACGCTGCCGTCGGCAAGGGTGCGTTCGTCCACCTCGATCCGAAAATCACGCGCTACCAGCGGTTCGAACCGACCCCACAAGCCCCAGGTCTGCGGACGATCCCGGCGGCGCATTTCGAGCACGTCGCGAAATCCGCTGGTCGTGATCACTCCCGTGCGTGCGACCTTACGCTCAAGCAGCGCGTTCGTGCCCACGGTGGTGCCATGAACAACCGTGGCAATTTCGGCCATATCGGCGACCTGGGTCCGGATGCCTGCGATGAAACCAATGGACTGGTCGCCGCCGTTTGGACCGGCTGTGGAGGGTACCTTCGCCGTGCTCACGCGTCCGGCTGCTTCGTCAAGGAAAAAAACGTCGGTGTATGTGCCGCCGACGTCGACACCGACTACAAATCGAGGCCTTATCATGAAACGCCTGCCGCGGTTTGATAGACCATGTTCTGCGCTCTCATCGACTGGCCGCGCGCCGCGGGATTTTCTTCGAGCGACGTACTTGCCGGCCGTAAGATTTTGTGCTGGCAGCTCGGGTCGTATAGCCAAGCCGGACGTCTTCCTCGATCGCTGACGCAGATCGCTTGCCTGCATCGCCGTAACCGCCGCCCCCGGGCGTTTCCAGCCGCACACGCTCACCGCGCTGCAACCGGATGCCGACCATTTTCGAGGCGAACGGGGGCGTGAACCATCGTCCACCGTTTTCATAGCTGAAGCGGTTCTTCGCCGCCGGTCCACCGCCAGCGACGCCAGACGGCGCAAATCTGCCGCGCTCGCCGAATATAAACGCGTCGGCATTCTGTTCGAGTAGCGCGATTTCATAGATGGCGCCGAGGCCGCCGCGATGTTCGCCCGGTCCGCCAGAATCCGGGCGCAACGCCCACTGCGTGAACATCACCGGATAGGCTGCTTCGAGGATCTCGCAGGGCGGAATGGTGGCTGTCGATATCGGCGCATTGCCGTGGCTCAGTCCGTCACCATGCGGATGCCCGCCGTGTCCGCCTCCGAAAAACGAAAACATCACCCACCGGCGATGCTGGCCGCTTGCATCGGTACGATAGCCGGCGAGCGACAGGGCGTTGATGGTGCCGTATGCCATGCCATTCACGCGTTCGGGGGCAGCCTGGGCGAGGGCGCCGAATATCACATCGATGATGCGCAGAATGGTTTCGGTATAACCGCCCACCGGTTTCGGCGCACGAACCGACATCAGCGAATCTTCCGGGATGACGAACTTGATGGGATCGAGTACACCCGCGTTGGCCGGCACGTCGGGAAATATGTGTTTGAGTCCGACATAGCACGAGGCAATGGCGGTGGAACGGGCGATATTGACCGGTCCCGCGCACGCCCGGGATGAACGCGAAAAATCCAGTGTCATGGAGCCGGCGGCGATGGTGAGATCGAGGGCGATCCTGAGCGGGGTGTCGGTGATGCCGTCGTTGTCCAGCCAGTCTTCGTAACTGTAGGTCCCGTCCGGCAAGGCGGCGATGTTCGCCCGCATCAGGGTGGCGGCGCGGCGTCGCAATTCGGACAGCGCCAGCAGCACGCTGCTTTCTCCGTATTCGTCCAGCAGCGCCGACAGCCGTCTGGCGCCTACCCCCAGCGCGTTGACTTGCGCAGTGAGGTCGCCATATACGCTGTTAGGAAGACGCGAATTGGCGCGCAGGATGTCGAGGATGTCAGGCTGGAACTCACCGCCATCGTAGAGCTTGACCGGCGGAATCAGCACCGCTTCCTGAAAGCATTCGGTTGCCACAGGGTTGTAGTTTCCGGGCACGTTTCCGCCGACATCGTGCCAGTGTCCGACCGAGGCGAGATGGCAAAACAGCTTGCCGCCGCGAAAGTACGGTCGCACCAGCTTGAAGTCGTTGAGGTGCGTGCCGCCGTCGTAGGGGTCGTTGAAGATGTAGACGTCGCCGTCCTTGAAGACACCCGCCGTCTTGTCGATCACGGCCTTCACCGCGAACGACATCGCCCCGACGAATATCGGCAGGCCGGATTTCCCCTGCACCAGGGTCTCGCCGCTTAGCGCGTCGTACATTCCGTGCGAGGCGTCGTGCGCTTCGGCGATGATGGGATTGAACGCAGCGCGAAACAGCGTGGCATCCATTTCATCGGCGATCTGCTCCAGCCGCCCGTTGAGCACCGCCAGAGTAACCGCGTCGATTCCCTGCTTCATTCGACGCGCACCGAAACTGCGCGGACGATAGGCGCCCACTTGCGGATTTCGTTCTCCATAAAACGCGTGTAGTCGGCACTGCCCAGAGGCGTAAGCGTCATGCTATCGGATGGTAACCGATGCGCGGATACACCAGCGGTCCGGTCGCCATGGCCAGATTATTCGACACTAGCAGTGTGTAGCCGTCGGGAGCCGCCTTCGCGACGAAATCCGCGCCCAGCGTAGCGCCCGCGCCGGCACGATTCTCTACCAGCCATGGGGCGCCCAGCGATTCGCTGAATTTCTGCGCCACGATGCGCGCGATCAGGTCGGTATTCCCGCCCGCGGCGAAAGGTACGACCAGCCTGACCGGCTTTGCCGGGTAACCCGTATTACCCGTTTGAGCCATGGAACGCGTGGTGTGAGCGCCCAGGGCAGCCAGCGCCGCGACCAGAACATGACGCCGTTTCACGCGTCTCGCCTCACTGCGCCAGTGCGCGGCTTGCCAGCCAGGGGGCAGCATCGGCAAAACAACCCGGGGAGCGAGAGGCGCGCTGCAGTTCCCCGGCCAGATCCAGCATCCGCCACGCACCGCAGAGGTTGGATGAGAGCAGCGGAACACCAGCGGCAGATGCGGATTGCCGAATGGCGTCGATGCTGGTCATGCCGGTGCCGGTCATCAGCACTGCCGACCCGGCAGACGATCTGGCGCGGGCGAGGGCCGCGAGGACTTCCACAGTCTGCATTTCGTAGGCGCGGAATTCTTCGGTCATGGTCACAACTGAAGCAACGCGGATGCCTGCGCCTTCCCAATAAGCCGTGGCACGATCCGTCAACCACGCGGGGTAGGGCGATACGAGGCAGATGTCGGCGCAGCCCAGTGTCCGGAGCGCGTCCAGGATGGCGAGGCTGGCCGTTGCGACAGTGCAGCGCGCTGCCTGCGACAGCCGTGCCGCAAGGGCACGATCGCCCGATTCGCCCAGCGCATACGATGGTCCGGTGGTGGCGATGAAGATCGCGTCCAGTTCAAGCGTTCCAAATCCTGCGATTGCGGCGCTAGCTGTCGGCATAGGCGTCGATTCGTGCCCTCAGGTCGCCGGCGAGCACCGGAAGCCGGGCCGTGTAGTAGGCAACCCCTTCCGGCAGCAGGCGCCGGAATTCGGGTTCGACCGTGGGATTGGCGGGCGGCACGACAAGCCCGATCCGCTTAAGCCGGACAGGTGCGCCAAGACTCATCGGTGAGACGATCCTCCGCTGTGCAGCAGGTCGCAGGTCAATTGCGCAGACTCCGGAAAAGGAAGGAACAAGAGGGGCAAGAGAGGCAAGAGAGGCAAGAGAGGTAAGAGAGGCAAGAGGGGCAAGAGAGGCAAGAGAGGCAAGAGAGGTAAGAGAGGTAAGAGAGGTAAGAGAGGTAAGAGAGGTAAGAGAGGTAAGAGAGGTAAGAGAGGTAAGAGGAAGGAACAGGGAACGAGCACCCGGAATGGAACGCTAGCGGGACGTATTATGCGCACTCGCGCGCCACTCGCGCGCCATTGTGGCGCCGGGGTCGTAATTTCAAGCATGTCAAACCATGGTTGCCGATAGTGTCCTCGATCGTGTCCTCGATCGTGTCCTCGATCGTGTCCTCGATTGTGTCCTGATTGCGGGTGGCGGGCCGGTTGGGTTTACCGCCGCGCTGGTGCTTGCAGAGGCGGGCGTCCCGGTGCGGTTGTTCGACGCGAATCCCCATGTCGTGGAAGAACTGCGCGCCTCGACTTTCCATCCTCCCACGCTGGACATGCTCGACCGGTTCGGCATCAGCGCCGAGTTGATTGCCCAAGGGCTGATCTGTCAATCTTGGCAGGTCCGCATGCACCCCGGCGGGGATCGGGCTGAATTCAACCTCGGCATCCTTGCCGGCGATACCGGTCATCCGTACCGGCTGCAATGCGAGCAATGGAAACTGTCGCATGCGCTGCTCGCGCGCCTGCAGGGGCGGCCAAACGTCGAAATCAACTTCGACGCCCGGGTCGTGGCAGTCTCGCAGGACGACGCGAGCGTGAATGTGTCTGTCGAGTGCGGATCGAAGCTGGAAGCGCATGGGGGCCGTTACCTGATAGGAGCGGACGGGGCAAAAAGCCTGATCCGGGAATCGCTTGCCATCGACTTCGATGGCAGCACCTACCCCGAGACCACGATGCTGGTGGCAACGGCATTTCCCTTTCACCGGCATCTTGACGGATTGTCGAACGTCAACTACTGCTGGAAGGGCGAGGGCACCTTCAGCCTGCTGCGGCTTCAGGATGCGTGGCGTTGCAGTTTCTATCCCCTCGCCGGTGAGGCTATCGAGGACGCGCTGGGCGATGACTCGCTGCGCCGTCATCTGCGCGAAGCGGTTCCCGGCGCCGAAAGCTGGCCGATACTTGCGCGCCGCGCATACCGCATTCACCAGCGCATCGCCGCGCGTTACCGTGGCGGCCGCATCCTGCTGGCAGGGGATGCCGCACATCTCAACAGTCCATCGGGCGGCATGGGCATGAACGGCGGCATTCACGACGCGTTCAATCTGGCGGAAAAGCTCGCCCGTGTCTGGCGCGGCGAAGACACTAAGTTGCTGGATCTCTACGAGCGCCAGCGCCGGCCGGTTGCCATGGAGCAGGTCATCGCCCAGGCGGACGCCAACCGTGCCCGCATGCAGGAGCGCGACCCGGCGCGCAGGCAGGCGTTGTTGCGGGGCATGCAGGAAACCATCGCGGATCGCGACAGGCTGTACGCCTACCTGCTGAAGACATCGATGATTTCCGGATTGCGCCAGGCCGCGGCAGCGGTGTGACTGCTGCGCGGCGAGCGCGCCGTCGCTCAGCCGCCCGGTGACTGCGCGCCGGCCAGGCGTTTCTGCAGATGCGCGAGCAAGCCACCGTCGCGCACCATGGTTGCGAGATGCACCGGTATCGGCTCGCACGCCAGTTCTTCCCCTGAGCGCAGATTGAGGATGCGGCCGGTTTCCGCGTCGACTTGCAGTGCGTCGCCGGCTGCGATCTTCGCACCTTCCCGAAAAATCATGACGGGCAATCCGACGTTGAGGGCGTTCCTGTAGAAAATACCGCCGAAGGATGGCGCCAGCACCGCCGCGATGCCGAGCTGTTTCAGTGCCTGCGCCGCCTGTTCGCGGGAGGATCCCGATCCGAAATTGCGCCCGCCCACGACCACGTCCCCGTGCTTCACTTCGCGGGCGAAGCGCGGCTCGACCGATTCGAGGCAGTGGGTTGCGATTGTCTCGATGCCGAACTTCATGTACTGGCCCGGGGCCAGCACATCGGTATCGACGTTGTCGCCGAATACCCATGCCGTGCCGGGTGCGGCAAGGCTGGCGCCGGAGGGCGTCATTGCAGCATCTCGCGCGGATCGCAGATGTGTCCCGCTACCGCGGAGGCGGCCACGGTGAACGGCGAACCCAGATAAACCTGTGAGGAGGCTGCGCCCATGCGGCCTTTGAAATTGCGCGCGGTCGACGAAATCACCACCGTGTCCTCGCCGAAACGGTGTTCGCCATAGCCGGCACAGGCGCCGCAGGCGTTGCCCAGGAAACGCGCGCCGGCCTGCTCCAGGGCTGCCAGCGTGCCGTCTGCGCGCGCCGCGTCCTCGTCTTTTTTCGAGGCAGGCGCGACGATAAGGCTCACTCCCGCCGCCGTCCTGCGTCCGCGCAGCACCGACGCCGCCATGCGCAGGTCGTCCAGTTTTGCGCCGGTGCAGGCACCGATATAGGCAACGTCGATCGGCTTGCCGCTATGCATCTCCACCCCGGCGGCATTGGCCGGGCTGTGCGGCGCGGCCACTTGCGGGGCGAGCGACGCGGCATCGAAGTGGTAATGGCCGAGCAACTCTGCCTCTGCGTCGCCGTGCCACGATGCCACGTTTGCGACGGGCGCACCTGCCTGGCGCAGGTAGGCAAGCGTGGTTTCATCGGGCGCGATCAGTCCCGCCTGGGCGCCCAGTTCGGCCGCCATGTTGCACAGTGTCATGCGCTCCTGCATCGACAGGTGCGCCATCGCCTCGCCGCTATACTGCACCGCCTGATACTGTGCGCCTTCCATGCCCAGCCTGCCGCACAGGAACAGCATCATGTCCTTCGCCGACACGCCCTCACCAAGCCGTCCGCTCCAGTCGATCAGCAGCGTCTCCGGCACTTTGAGCCAGATCTCCCCCGTAACCAGAACTCCCAGCATCTCGGTGGCGCCGATGCCGAACATGTACGCCCCGAACGCGCCGCCGGTCGGCGAGTGGCTGTCGCCGCCGACGACGAACATCCCCGGGCGCAAATGGCCCTGCTCCGGCAGCACTACGTGGCAGATGCCGATGCCATCGTGAAATTTTGCAATGCCCGCATCCCTCACCCAATCGCGCGCGATGCGTATGATCCTGCGGCTGTCATCGTCGTTGGCGGGGAGGTAGTGATCGGTGATGACGACCACCTTGTCCGGATCCCAGACTTTTGCGCCCAGTTGCTCGAGCATCGGCGCGACCCGCCGCGGGCCGCCGGAATCATGCATCATCGCCAGGTCGACCTTGCAGATGACGATTTCACCTGGCGTGACCGAATCGCGGCCCGCCGCGTGCGCGATGATTTTCTGGGCTAGGGTCTGGGCCATGGCGGCTATGATACCTGTGGCGGGTGCCGCCGTTCACATCCGCTCGTGCCGGCGATCCCGGCTGCGATTGCGCGACGGTCTGCTTTGGAGTAGCTTGTGTGGCGCAACGTAGGGGTCCTGGCAGCGTCTGCCGAATATTCAGTTTCGGAAGTTCGCCGGGTGAGAGCATACCCTTCGAACCTGATGCGGATAATGCCGCCGCAGGGAAGCGTTGACGAGGACCTCGGCTTCGCTTCCTTTCGGCATTTCAGCCTGAGAGGAATATCATGAACGCCAATCCCAAGTTTTTAGCCGAAACCGCGCACGTCGATGAAGCAGCGGTCAAACCGCTGCCGAACTCCCGGAAAATCTACGTCCAGGGCTCGCGTCCCGACATACGCGTTCCGATGCGGGAAATCTCGCAGGGAGATACGCCGGCTTCGTTCGGCGCGGAAAAAAATCCGCCTGTCTCCGTCTACGACACCTCGGGCCCCTATACGGATCCGAAGGTGAGCATCGACATCCGTTCGGGTCTTGCGCCCTTGCGGCAGGCGTGGATCGTGGAGCGCGGCGATACCGAGGAACTGTCCGGACCGAGTTCGCGCTATGGCGTAGAGCGACTGGTCGATCCCAAGCTGACTGAAATGCGCTTCAACCTGAAGCGCGCCCCGCGTCGCGCCAGGGCCGGGAAAAATGTCAGCCAGATGCATTATGCGAAGAACGGACTGATCACCCCGGAGATGGAATTCATAGTGATCCGGGAGAATCAGCGCCGCAAAGAGTATCTAGAGAGTCTGCGGACCTCGGGACCGAACGGCGCGAAGCTTGCCGCGATGATGGCGCGCCAGCATCCGGGCCAGTCGTTTGGCGCCGCGATCCCCGCCGACATGACGGCAGAATTCGTGCGCAGCGAGGTCGCGCGCGGCCGCGCCATCATCCCCGCCAACATCAACCACCCGGAATCCGAACCGATGATCATCGGTCGCAATTTCCTGGTGAAGATCAACGCCAACATCGGCAACTCGGCGGTCACATCGGGCATCGCCGAGGAAGTGGAGAAGATGACCTGGTCGATACGCTGGGGCGGGGACACGGTCATGGACCTCTCCACCGGCAAGAACATCCACGAGACGCGCGAGTGGATCATTCGCAATTCGCCGGTGCCGATCGGCACGGTGCCGATTTACCAGGCGCTGGAAAAGGTGAACGGCAAAGCCGAAGACCTGACCTGGGAGATCTTCCGCGACACGCTCATAGAACAGGCGGAGCAGGGCGTGGATTACTTCACCATCCACGCCGGTGTGCGCCTGCCATTTATTCCCATGACCGCCGATCGCATGACCGGCATCGTGTCGCGCGGCGGCTCCATCATGGCCAAGTGGTGCCTCGCGCACCACCAGGAAAGCTTTCTTTACACGCGCTTCGAGGAAATCTGCGAAATCATGGCGGCGTACGACGTCTCGTTCTCGCTGGGCGACGGCTTGCGCCCGGGCTCCATCTACGACGCCAACGACGAGGCGCAACTGTCCGAACTGAAGACGCTGGGCGAGCTGACCCAGGTCGCCTGGAAGCATGACTGCCAGGTGATGATAGAAGGACCCGGGCACGTGCCGATGCAGCTCATCAAGGAAAACATGGATATGGAATTGCGTGACTGCTACGAGGCGCCGTTCTACACGCTCGGGCCGCTCACCACCGATATCGCGCCCGGCTACGACCACATCACCAGCGCCATCGGCGCCGCGCAGATCGGCTGGTACGGCACGGCCATGCTCTGCTATGTGACGCCGAAGGAGCACCTCGGCCTGCCGGACAAGAAGGATGTGAAGGACGGCATCATGGCCTACCGCATCGCCGCGCACGCCGCAGACCTCGCCAAAGGTCATCCCGGCGCGCAGATTCGCGACAACGCGCTGTCAAAGGCGCGCTTCGAATTCCGCTGGGCCGATCAGTTCAACCTCGGGCTGGATCCGGATACGGCGAAGGACTTTCATGACGAGACCCTGCCCCAGGATGGCGCGAAAGTGGCGCATTTCTGCTCGATGTGCGGGCCGCATTTCTGTTCCATGAAAATCACCCAGGACGTGCGCGACTACGCAGCCAAGCATGGCGTCTCCGGAGAAGACGCGCTGAAAAAAGGCATGCAGGAGAAGGCCGTGGAGTTCGTGAAGAAGGGCGTGGCGATCTATCACAAGGCCTGACAGGATGCGGGCAGGGCCCGCGCCGCGCCACAGGACGAGCCCAATAATTACAAACTTTTATTCGAGTGACGCCAGTAACTACGGACGTCTACACGATACTCCGTTATCATTTTTGACAAGAGCGTCGGGATTATAAGCGCCGCTCCGGCGGGCGCCGGACCCTTTGCGCCTGCCTCGCCAGGCGGAGCGGCCTGCGATCATTGCCGATCACGCGCTGGCCGGGTGCACCAGCTTGTCGTAGTTGCGTTCCCTGGCGAAGTCGTCCAGCCCGGCGTTCCACCTGCTTGAAGATCTCGTCGAACTCGGCGCGCGGGAACGGCTGGTAGACAAATCGTTCGCCACGGGTGAAGCGGCTGAAATCCCAGCTTTGATCGGCGAACTCCGGCGGGATTGAATTTTTCCAGAGCGGCAGGTAGCGCGGCAAATCGGCTTGCAGTGCCCGCTCGGCCCGGTCGAGCGCGCGCAGGTAGCCCTTGGCCGCTTCAGCTGCCAGATTTTCCGGCGCCCACCAGATGGTGCGGAAGGTGTTGTCGATGATCTTGCGCAGACCCAGTTGTTCGGCCATGTCGATTTGCGGTGGCAGCAGGCTCGCGGCCTCGACTTCCCGGTCCAGCAGGGCTTTGAGCGGCGCGCCGAAGCCACCGACGTTGACCGTCTTGATGTGTTCCAGCGGCAGCTATTTTTCGAGCCGATACGGGACGTTGAAATGGCTGCCGGCGCGCAGGCCGACAGCGATCGGCACATCCTTCAGGTTCTCCGGCTTCATGATGGCCGAGTCCGGGCGAACGAAAATCGTCCAGGGCGACTCGCCGTACGCTTCGGTGACGACCCGTCCCATGCCGGCGCTGGCGTTGCAGATCGTGCCCCACTCGCATGCGCCCTGGATGACCTGTTCGCCCTCTGCATAAGGCTTGTCCTGGGGGCGTTGCAGGTAGGGGATATTTTTCCAGCGCGACTGCGTGCCGCGGAAAATCTTCTGGTCGAACTCGACATCCAGGCCCTCGGCTTCGAAATAACCTTCCTGCTGCGCGACGAAATCGTTCAGCCCCATGCCTTTCGCGGCGACTTTCACATGCCGGCGGTTCTGCGTCATCGGTGGACTCCCTGGTGGGTGCCGCGCGCCGGGTGGATGATTTCGTCAGGCGGCTTCGAGCGAAATCACCGATTGCTCGTAATTGCCGTGGCCCATTTCGCCATCGGGAAAAATGTCCCGCGCGGCGATCCATTCGAACGACTGCTGAAACACTTCCCTGGTGTAGGGCTCGAACACGATGCGCTCGCCCGGTCCCCAGCGCCGGGTATCCATCATGTCCTGGAAACGCGCCGGGAATTCCTTGCGGTAGTAATGCGTGTACAACTCGGGGCGCAGGTCGATGTCGCGCTGCGCCCGGCGTAGTGCGCGGAAGTATTTGCGGATGTCTTCGGGGTCCGGCGTGCCGGTGATCATCGAGGCCATCATGAAGGTGGTATCGATGACTTTGCGGAAGCCGAGTTGTTCCATCAGGTAGTAAGGACCGCTGAACAGCGAGGCGGCCGGCACCTTGCGGTCGAACAGCAGTTCCATGCGCCTGAACAGCAAACCCTCGGCGAAGGACAGCTTGATGTCGCCGATCGGCATGTACTGCTCCAGCGCCTGTATGGTCGAGTAGTGGCTGCCTGATTGATAGCCGACGGAGATCGGCACGCCGGCGAGATCGGCAGGGTCCTTGATGCCGGATTCCGCCGGCACGAATATCGCCGCGGGCGAAACGGAATAAGCGTCCGCGTACAACTTGCCGTGACCGGCGGAAGCCGCGACATTGACCGTCCAGTGGCAGGCGCCGCTGACGTCGCAGGCGCGGCCGCGTTCGATCGTCTGGTAGGCGCCCACCTTGTCGCCGAGATCGTGTTTTTTAGCTTCGTCCTTTGCGCCGACGTAATCGCGAAACTCGTACTCCAGGCCTTCCTGCGCAAAGTAGCCTTTTTCTTCCGCGACCCAGTCCTGCAGCCTGAAGTGCGGGGAGATGACGAATCGTGCCATGAGCGGCCTCCTCTGGATTGAGCGTGCTTGTCGGAGCGCGAACGGGTGAAAGCCGACTGCAATCACTTTCAGCTTAAGCGGGGTTCAGGACTTAGTAAAGGTGATGCTGCCGTTTCAGGCGATGTTGACATTTCCCGGGCCTTGACACGCCATTGCACTCGCTGTGCCGGAACAATGACATTGGACAGTCAACCCCGGGGGCGGGCCCTTGATTTCGCCATAATTGGGAAGATTAAGTTGGCGTAATGCCGACAAGTAGAGGTTCTACAAGCAAGTCAATTCCAAGACAAATATAATATGGGGCGTAACGCCGGGCAGGTACCGCCGGGCAGGTACAATGGCGCCCGATGGACCCCATCCTGCTGCTCAAAGCCCTGATACTCGGCATTGTCGAAGGGCTGACCGAATTCCTGCCCATTTCCTCAACCGGTCATCTGATACTGGTAGGGGATATGCTCGATTTCAATGACGAGAAGGGCAAGGTGTTCTCGATCGCCATTCAGACAGGGGCGATGCTGGCCATCGTCTGGGAATACCGCGTGCGTTTTGCGGTGGTGATCGGCGGCCTTCTTTCCGATCGCCAGGCACAGCGATTTGCCGTCAATATTGTCGTTGCGTTCATGCCGGCGGCAATCCTGGGGCTTGCGTTCGGCCGTTACATCAAGGCTTTCCTGTTTCGTCCGGTGCCGGTGGCGATGGCGTTCATCATCGGTGGATTGATCATCTTGTGGGTGGAGCGGCGCGGCCGGGCCGCAACGCAGCAAGCGACCGCGTCGTCCGCACCCTCCGGTGCGAGAATCGAATCGGTCGACGAAATGGACTGGAAGGACGCGCTCAAAGTCGGTTTTGCGCAGGCGTTTGCGCTGATACCGGGCACCTCGCGTT
The DNA here is from genome assembly GCA_009693435.1 of Betaproteobacteria bacterium. The sequence goes on from SHXF01000002.1 coordinate 38,784, forward strand.
CCGGCGCCACCATCATCGGCGGCATGCTGTTCGGCCTGTCGCGCAAGGCGGCAACGGAATTTTCATTTTTTCTCGCTGTTCCGACGCTGGTAGCGGCCGGCGGCTACGACCTGCTGAAACATCGGGAACTGTTGAGCATGGCGGACCTGCCGATGTTCGCGGTCGGGCTGATTGCCGCTTTCATTTCCGCATTCCTGTGCGTGCGCTGGTTGCTGCGCTACATCGCCAGCCACGACTTCACCTGGTTTGCCTGGTATCGAATCGCCTTCGGCATGGTGATACTTGCCACCGCCTACACAGGCATGGTGAATTGGAGCGCGGCATGATCCTGTTGCATGCGGCGCTGGCACTGTCCCTGGCGCGATAGAGCAAACCGGATGCCGGTCAGCCGATGGCGAAGTGTTTCACTTTTCCCCAGTCCACCAGGCGCGCATAGTCGGGCTCCTCTGGCAGCGTGATCCGGCCGGCGCGAATCTCGACACGATCAGCGACCACCTGCTCGCGCATGCAGAGAAAAAAACTCTGTTCCGCGGCGACCAGTTGCAGCCCTTCGGCGAGTGCCGCGGCCTGCTGCAGGCTGATGAGCGTGCCCAGCGCGCTCTCGGCGTAGATGCCGACCGCTACTCGCGCGCCGTGCGCGGCGGCGAGCCGCGCAATCAAGCGCGTTTCGGATAGTCCTACTCTGCCGGGTTTGGTGCTCAGGGCGCGGGCGCCGCGTTCCAGAAACAGCGCGGCATCGCGCCCCGTCACGCAATTGACGTCGACGAGCACCGGTAGCGGCGCATCGCGTTGCAAGGCGGCGAAGCTTTCGTCGGGCAACAACGTGCAGGGGTCTTCCGCCACGGTGGCGCCCGCGTCCGCAATGGCGCGTACATACTCGCCCGCCTCGTCCCTGGGGTAGGCGCTGTTCGCGTCGACGTACAATTCGACCGCGGGCCCGACTGCGGCGCGAATCGCATGCAGCGCCTGTACGTCTGTAGCCATGCTCTGGCCGCCCTTCACCTTGAGCGTCGCAAATCCATGGCGGGCGCACATTTCTTCGGCTTCCGCAGCCATCAGGCGAGGCGCCTGGCGGGTTACCGCCCATGTGAGCGCGACCTCTCGTCCTCCCGCCCATAGTTGCCACAACGGCTTTCCCGCGGCGGCTGCGCGCAAGGTCCAGGAGGCATTTTCGATCAGCGCCTTCGCAAGGCGGTTCTCCGGAACAGGGGCCAACGCGCGCGTCAGTGCATCGGGGTTGGCGAGATCGATGGAACCGACCAGCGGCATCAGGATGTCTTCGAGGGCCGCCTTGACCGAGCGCGGCGAAACACCGGACCACGTCGCTTTCAGCGTGCCCTCGGCGATGCCCGTGGCACCGTTGTCGGCGACAAGACGCAGCAGGGCAAAGGTGCCGCTGTCCTCGACGGCGTTGGACCAGCGCACCTCCCTTTCATAAGGGAGCCGGTAAAAGTGCAGCGACCAGTCGGCGAGTCTCATCCGGTATGCGCTCCGAAGCGGACCGCGCCCGTCTCTGTAACGTCGCGGCGGCTAGAACGCCGCAACCGAGCCGTCGCTGCGCGGGTCCGCGCCGCCTTCGAAGATGCCATCCGGGTGGCGTACCAAGACGCCGGCGTGCCCCATGGTTTCATCCCACTCGCCGAGCACTTCAACGTCGTGGCCCATCGCCTTCAAATCCGCCACCACCTCGGGCTGGAAGCGCGCTTCCAGTTTGAGCGTGTCACTGGTCTGTCCCCAGGTACGGCCGAGCAGCCAGCGCGGCGCGCTCACCGCGGCCTGCGGATCCATGCCGAACACGGCGTAGCGCGTGAATACGGCACTCTGGCTCTGCGGCTGGCCGTCTCCGCCCATGTTGCCGTAGACCAATGTGCGGCCATCCTTCAGCAAGGCCATGGCCGGATTGAGCGTGTGGAACGGCTTTCGACCCGGCTTGAGCGCGTTGAGGGCCGAAGCATCCAGGGAGAAGCTGCAACCGCGGTTCTGCCAGACCACACCGGTTTCGCCCGCGACCACGCCGCTGCCATATTCGTGATAGGTGCTCTGGATGAAGCTCACCGCGCGGCCTTCGCCATCCATCGCGCCCATCCACACCGTATCGGCCGGGCCCTTGCCCGCGCCCCACGGGCTCGCCTTGTCGCGGTGGATGCGCGCCGCCAATGCGCGCACCTGCGCCGGATCGAGCAGCGCTTGCGCGTCCATCGTCATTGCCGCGGGATCGGTGATGTAGCGGTCGCGTATGCCAAAAGCCTGCTTGGTGGCTTCCACGCACAGGTGTACGTAAGCGGCACTATGCGGGTCGGTCTTGGCGATCTGCAGTTCGTCGAGGATGCCGAGGATCAGCAACGACACCAGGCCCTGCGTCGGGGGCGTCAGGTTGTACAGCGTGCCCAGCGAGTGGGTCAGTTGCAGCGGGGTGCGCCACTGCGCTCGGTGGGCGCGCAGGTCGGCGGCGGCCAGGGGACTGCCGGCGGCGCGCAGACCTTCTGCGAGGGACTGGGCGAGTTCTCCGCGATAGAAGTCGTCCAGCCCGTGCTCGGCAAGCCGGCGCAAGGTTGCACCCAGACGGGCCTGCAGGAAGCGGCTGCCCACAGGCGGCGGAATGCCGCCCGCGAGATAGGTATCGTCAAAACCGGGTTGGCCCTTCAGGCCTTCGAGCTTCGCCGTCGTAATGGCATGCTGGCTGCGCGTCACCGGGATGCCGCGCTCGGCATAGTGCGTGGCATCTTCCAGCAAACGACCGAGCGGCAACCGTCCCCCCAGTTTCCCGTTACTGAATTCGTGCGCCAGTTGCCAACCGGATATCGTTCCCGCCACCGTGTTGGCGGCGACACCGCCGCGAAACGGAATGCTGTTGTGGGTGCCGCTTGCGGGATGGTCGGTGCCGCCTGCGGCATGGTCGGTGCCGCCTGCGGCATGGTTGATGCCGCCTGCGGCATGGCTGATGCCGCCTGCGGCATGGTTGATGCCGCTTGCGGCATGGCTGATGCCGCGCGCGGCATACCAGGCTAGCGAGGCCTCACCGGCAGCGGCGCCACAGGCGTCGATGGCACGCGGCGGCTGCCCGGGGACGTGGATCAGCCAGAAGGCGTCCCCGCCAATCGAATTCATGTGCGGATAAACCACGGCGATGGTGGCTGCCGCCGCAATCATGGCCTCCACTGCGTTGCCACCCTCGCGCAGCACGGCCAGCGCAGATTGCGCGGCAAGCGCATGAGGTGCCACCGCAATCCCGCGCGTTCCCCGGCCTGGGTTAATCATGGGTGAGAGTGGGTCAAGTCAGTGTGCGTATTGAATGCACCGTCCAGTGGACTCTGCGGGAATCCGCGCTCGGGATCGCGTGCTCATGCAAGCATCGATCGAGCGCTGCGGCAAAGATCAACCCTGTTCCCAGGGCAGGCCTGCGGCGCGCCATCCACCCACGGTGTTGCGATGGCCGTTGGCATCCTTGTCACCCTCGAATCCTTCGAGCACGTTGAAGGCGTTGGCATAACCCAACTGCGTCGCGGTGGCCGCGGCGCTGCCTGACCTGCCGCCCGAGCGGCACAGGAACAGCACTGGCGCTTCCGATTTCTGCACTTTCGCCTGCAATTGTTCGGCGAATTGCGGATTCCGGCCGCCTGGCCAGGTATTCCATTCGACGGCCACTGCGCCCGGAACTCTGCCGACCCACTCCAGTTCCGCCTTGGTCCGAACGTCCACCAAGGTCGCGCCGGGTACCTGTTGCAGCAACGCCTGGGCTTCCCTGGGGGTCAGAGCCCCCGCGTAGGGCAATTTCATTTCAATGGCACGCTGTCTGGCGCGGCCCAGCAAGTCCTTGTCCGTTTCCATGACTGTATTCTCCAAAAGAATAATTATACGTGCCGTCCCGGGCCAGCTTTCGGAAGTGCTGATGCTCCGATATGGTGCGCATTCGTGTGCGATGCGCCGGAAGGGTGCGTTCTTTTTACGCGGATGGGCTTATGGCACAATAACAGGCCACAGCGGACCCGTGGCATGAAATCTGCTGAACTGTCCCCGTCTGTCGCTATTTCCCCCTATTTCAATCCACCCTCAGGAGAGGTTGCATGGCACTGTCCGCGAATGACGTTCTGAAAATGATCAAAGAGAAAGAAGCCAGGTTCGTCGACATCCGCTTCACCGACACCCGTGGCAAAGAGCAGCACGTCTCTGTGCCAGCCAAGCAGTTCACCATGGACAAGTTCGAGAACGGACATGCATTTGACGGTTCTTCCATTGCCGGCTGGAAGGGCATTGAAGCATCCGACATGCTGTTGATGCCCGACCCGGACACCGCGCGCATGGATCCGTTCACCGATGAACCGGTGCTGAACATCACCTGCGACGTCGTCGAACCAGCCGATGGCAAAGGCTATGATCGCGACCCGCGCACCATCGCCAAACGCGCCGAAGCCTTTCTCAAATCGTCCGGTCTGGGGGATGTTGCGTATTTCGGGCCCGAACCCGAGTTCTTCATTTTCGATTCGGTGACCTGGAACGTCGACATGTCGGGCTCTTTTGTCAAGATCAAGTCCGAAGAAGCGCCGTGGTCGACCGGTGAAGAGTATGAAGGCGGCAACATGGCGCACCGCGCGCCGGTCAAAGGGGGCTACTTTCCGGTGCCGCCTGTCGACAGCCAGCAGGACATCCGCAACGCCATGGCGATCGCACTGGAGCAGCAGGGCGTCGAAGTCGAGGTTCACCACCACGAGGTGGCCTCGGCCGGGCAGAACGAGATCGGCACGATGTTCAACAGCCTCGTAAAACGCGCCGACTGGATGCAGATACTCAAGTACACGGTATGGAACGTGGCCCATTCATACGGCAAGACAGCCACGTTCATGCCCAAACCCATCGTCGGCGACAATGGCTCGGGAATGCACGTGCATCAGTCGGTGTGGAAAGACGGCAAGAACCTGTTCGCGGGCAATGGTTATGCGGGCCTGTCGGATTTTGCGCTGCACTACATCGGCGGCATCATCAAGCATGCCAAGGCGCTGAACGCGATCACCAACCCGGGCACCAACTCATACAAGCGGCTGGTGCCGGGATTCGAAGCGCCGATCAACCTCGCCTATTCCGCCCGCAATCGTTCGGCAGCCTGCCGCATTCCGTACGTCAGCAATCCCAAGGGCAGGCGGGTGGAAGTTCGTTTCCCGGACCCCACAGCCAATCCCTACCTCGCATTTTCCGCGTTGCTGTTGGCGGGGCTGGACGGCGTGCAGAACAAGATCCATCCCGGAGATCCGATCGACAAGAATCTGTACGACCTGCCGGCGGCGCAGGCAAAGAAAGTGCAGAACGTGTGCAGTTCGCTCGATATGGCAATCGATCACCTGAACAAGGACCGCGGATTCCTCACCAAAGCGGGTGTCTTCTCCGACGAAATGCTGGACGCGTATGTCACGCTGAAAATGGAGGAGGTAACCCGCTTTCGCATGACGACCCACCCGGTCGAGTTCGACATGTACTACAGCAGTTGATGGCGATCGCGGCGGGGGCGACCTCGCCGCGCATCGGGCGGTGGTGCGGCAAATGGGGCACTGCAAAGGATAAGGGCGGCGTATCTGGTCGCCCTTATTGTTTTGAAATCAGGCAGATCTTGGCCTACACTCAATGCCCAGTGTGGATACGGGTGGTGCATGGACCAGGTCAAGCAGGCATGGGTATGGGCGGCGTTGGCGCTGCTGTCCTCGGGGGGCGCTCTCGCGCAGAACGCAACTTATCGTTGTGTCGATGACAACGGCCGCTCCACCTATACCAATGTCAAAGAGGAAATAGCGAAAAAAAAATGCGTGGTAGTCAGCCGGGAAGTGTCGGTAATTCCTGCGCCGCCGCCGGTGGCGGCACCGAAGCCGCCTGTCCCGGGCGGGCCCGCGGCCAAGGCGGATGCGCGATCTCAAGGGCCGGGTCCGCGGGACTCGGATCGCCGCAAGATTTTGCAAAGCGAACTCGAGAACGAAGAGAAGGCGCTTGCCGACGCACGCCAAAAGCTCACCGAGCAGGAATCCATACGGACAGGAGACGAGCGCAACTACGCACGGGTACTGGAACGTCTGAAGCCGTTTCAGGAAGACGTGCAGCGACACGAGCAAAACGTCGCCCAGTTGCGAAAGGAAGTTTCAAGCTTGCGCTGAGAGGGTGCAGCGCGCCTCTGCGGGGTTGTCCGTGGCCGCGGGAGCGGGCATGAACAAGGCTGCCGGCTGGTCCGAATACAACGGTCTGGACCTCCTCGCAACCGCGGTGCTGCTGCTTGACTCGGAATTGCGCGTTCGTTACATCAATGCGGCCGCTGAAAGCCTGTTCGGATTCGGCCTGCGCAGCGTCAGCGGCCAGCGCATCGGCGAGTTGTTTCCGGGCGCCCCGGAACTCGAAACCAAGCTTGCCCAGTCGATTGGCGACGATCGCGGATTTTCCGACCAGGATCTCGTTCTGACGCGGGCGGCGCACGAACCGCTGCACCTGAATTGCATCGCCACGCCTTTCGATGGTCCCGAGCGCGGGGTGCTGCTTGAATTGCGGCATATCGATCAGCAGTTGCGCATCGAGCGCGAGGAGCAGCGGCTCACCCAGCATCAGGCCAACCGCGAGTTGATCCGCAATCTGGCGCATGAGATCAAGAACCCTCTGGGTGGGCTGCGTGGCTCCGCGCAATTGCTCGAACGGGAACTGGACCGGCCGGAACTGCGTGAATACACGCAGGTAATCATCAAGGAGGCGGACCGGTTGCAGTCGCTGATGGACCGGCTGCTCACGCCGCACCGCCTGCCGCATCGGGCCAGGCTGAACATCCACGAAGTATGCGAGCGGGTGAGGACGCTGATACTGGCTGAATTTCCCGGCGGCATTCGCATCAGCCGCGACTACGACACCAGCCTGCCTGAACTGGATGGCGATCGGGAGCAGCTCATACAGGCCGTGCTCAACATCGTGCGCAATGCAGCCCAGGCGCTCCAAAGTGAGCGCAACTCTGCGGTGGGCGCTGCCTCCAGGGATTCGGGTCAGATCGTTATCCGTACTCGCATAGGGCGCCAGGTAACCCTCGCGCGGCATCGCTACAGGCTGGCATTAGAATTGCAAGTGGTGGACAACGGACCCGGCATACCGGAGGACATAAGAGACCGGATTTTCTATCCGCTGGTTTCGGGCCGCGAAGGCGGGAGCGGATTGGGCCTCACCCTCGCCCAGACATTCGTGCAACACCACCACGGTGTGATCGAATGCGAGAGCCGGCCGGGATGCACGGATTTCCGCATCGTGTTGCCACTGATATAGGAATGCGATGAAGCCAGTCTGGGTCGTTGATGATGACCGATCGATACGCTGGGTGTTCGAAAAGGCGCTGACGCGCGAGGGCATCCCCTTCAAGACGTTCGCGCTGGCCTCGGATGCCATGGATGCGCTCCAGTCTGGTGCGCCGCAAGTCCTGATTTCGGACATCCGAATGCCCGGAACGTCGGGTCTAGAACTCCTCAACAACATCAAACAGCGCCATCCCGAACTGCCCGTGATCATCATGACCGCCTACTCCGACCTCGAGTCGGCTGTCTCGGCATTTCAAGGCGGCGCCTTCGAGTATCTGCCGAAGCCCTTCGACGTGGATCAGGCTGTTGACCTGATTCGCCGCGCTATCGGCGAGAGCCTGCGTGAAGATCAGGCCGAAGAGGCGCCTGCCGAGGCCCCGGAAATTCTCGGTCAGGCACCGTCGATGCAGGAAGTCTTTCGTGCCATAGGCCGGCTTGCGCATTCCGCGGCTACGGTGCTCATCACCGGTGAATCAGGCTCGGGAAAGGAACTCGTCGCCCGCGCGCTGCACCGACACAGTCCGCGAGCGGCGAAGCCGTTTGTCGCCATCAACACTGCGGCCATGCCCAAGGACCTGCTGGAATCGGAATTGTTCGGGCACGAACGGGGTGCCTTCACCGGTGCGCAGGCGATGCGCCGCGGCCGTTTCGAGCAGGCAGATACCGGAACCTTGTTTCTGGACGAAATCGGCGACATGCCGGCGGATTTGCAGATGCGCTTGCTTAGGGTGCTGTCTGACGGGACGTTTTACCGCGTGGGCGGGCATCAGCCGATCCGGGCCAATGTTCGTGTCATCGCGGCCACAAACCAGGAGATAGAATCGCGCGTGCGTGAAGGATTGTTCCGCGAAGACCTGTACCATCGATTGAATGTCATCCGGCTGCGCCTGCCGAGCTTGCGCGAACGCCACGAGGACATTCCGCTGCTGGCGCGACATTTTCTGTCGCGCTCGGCCCGGGAGCTGAGCGTCGAGACCAAGCGTCTGTCCGACGTTGCTATGGCCTACCTTGGGGCGCAGGACTTTCCAGGCAACGTGCGGCAGCTTGAAAACGTTTGCCACTGGCTTACCGTCATGGCGCCTACTCAGGTGATCGAAGTGGGCGACCTGCCGCCGGAGTTGCGCCAGGCGAGGGAAGCAATGCCCGAATCAGACTGGGTCAGCGCCTTGTCGCGCGAAGCGGAGCGGGTACTCGCGCGCGGCGATTCCGCAATCATGGGCGGGTTGATGCGAAAGTTCGAGCGCACGCTGATCAGCCGCGCGCTCGAGCGCACGGGCGGGCGTCGCATCGAGGCTGCCACTCTGCTCGGAATCGGGCGCAATACGATCACGCGCAAAATTGCCGAGCTGGGACTCGATGAAAAGAACGGCGCGCTGAGCGAGGCGCGTTCGGACAGCGGGTCCTAGGGCCTGCCGCAGGCGCGGGGTTCGATGCTTGACACTCGAAACGGTGTTGCGAGCAGTTAGCCCGGACCATACAATCCGGCCCTTGACTCGGGGAACCATGCGATGAGCGAAATCAATAATTCCGGCGTGCGGATCATCGGCCCGGGTGACCCCGGAATCCTTTCGGAGCGGGCGGTCGCGTTCCTTGTCGGCCTGCACCGGGCATTCGAGCCGCGGCGGCAGGAACTGCTCGCGCGCCGCGCCGCCCGTCAGAAGGAATTCGATGCAGGCAAGCTTCCGGACTTTCTGCCGGAGACGGCCGCGATACGCAATACGGACTGGACCATCGCGCCGCAACCCAAAGACATGCTGGACCGGCGGGTCGAGATTACCGGCCCGACGGACCGCAAGATGGTCATCAATGCGCTCAATTGCGGCGCATCCACCTTCATGGCTGATTTCGAGGATGCCAACTGTCCAACCTGGCACAACGTGATCGACGGCCAGGTCAATTTGAGGGATGCGGTTCGGCGCACGATAAACTTCGAGCAGAACGGCAGGCAATACAAGCTGAACGAGACGGTCGCGGTTCTCATCCCGCGGCCGCGCGGCTGGCACCTCGACGAAAAGCACGTGATGGTCGACGGCAAGCCGGTTTCGGCCAGCCTGTTCGATTTTGGGCTGTACTTTTTTCATAACGCGCGCGAGTTGCTCGCACGCGGTACCGGACCTTACTGCTATCTGCCCAAGATGGAATCGCATCTGGAGGCGCGGCTTTGGAACGACGTATTCAAGTACTCGCAGGATGCCCTCGGAATCCCTGCGGGGACGATCAAGGCGACGGTGCTGATCGAGACCATCCTGGCCGCATTCGAGATGGACGAGATCCTGTGGGAGCTGAAAGACCATTCCGCGGGTCTCAACATTGGCCGCTGGGACTACATATTTTCCTGCATCAAGAAGTTCAGGTCGAACCGTGATTTCTGCCTGGCGGATCGCAGCCAGGTCACGATGACTGCGCCGTTCCTGCGCGCGTATGCGCTGTCGCTCGTCAAGACCTGCCACCGTCGCGGTGCTCCTGCCATGGGTGGAATGGCCGCGCAGATCCCGATCAAGAACGATGCGGTGGCGAACGCAGCCGCCCTGGAGAAGGTACGCCAGGACAAGCTTCGCGAGGTGACTGACGGCTGTGACGGAACGTGGGTCGCGCACCCGGGCCTGGTGCCGATTGCAAGGGAAGTTTTTGACCGGCACATGCCGGGACCGAACCAGTACGACAAGCAACTGCCGGACGTTCGCGTGACCGCGCGCGACCTTTTGAATTTTCAGCCCGAGAAGCCGATTACCGAAGCCGGGCTGCGCAACAACATTTCCGTGGGCATTCAGTACCTGGGCGCCTGGCTCGCAGGCAACGGGTGCGTGCCGGTGTTCAACCTCATGGAGGACGCCGCGACTGCCGAGATTTTCCGATCGCAGATATGGCAGTGGATACGGAGCGAAAAAGGCCGGCTGGACGATGGTCGCAAAGTGACCGTGTCGTTGTTCAGCGAACTGCTCGCGGACGAGTTGCCCAGGGTCAGGGCACATCTGGGGGAATCTGCGTGGCAGGCCGGGAAATATGTCGAGGGCGCCGAACTGTTCGAACGCATCACCAGCGATGACAACTACGTGGAATTCCTCACGCTGCCCGCCTACCAGATGATCGACTAGGGATATGCCGAACAAGGGGCGGCGCCCCCTTGTATATCCCCCACTTCAGCGGAAACACGCTTGACGTTTTTCCTGAAATGGACACTTGTTCAGTGTTTCCCTGGTGACATTGCGCCATTCAATGCCCCTTGTGCTCCGGGACGTTCGCCGGGGCATTGAGGTCGCGGACTTCGGCTTTCACTTCCACGGTCACGGGTTTGCGGTCCTTGCCCCGGAAAATCAGCTTGAGCGGAACCGTGTCGCCTTTCTTAAGCGGCTTGGCCAGTTCCATCATCATTACATGGTAGCCGCCTGGTTTCAGTTCAACTTTTCTGCCAGCCGGCACGTCGAGTTTCGCGATCGCGCGCATCTTCATCACGGTGCCCTCGAGAATCATTTCGTGGATTTCCACCAGTCCGGCAGCGGGCGAGGCAATCGAGACGAGTTCCACAGGCTCGGCGCTGCTGATTTCCATGAACGCGCCCGTTGCCTTCTGCCCCGGCACAGTACCCCGCACCCATGGCTTCGTGACCACAACCTGCGCCATTGACGACATGGCAATCAACATCCCGGCCAGGACTGCAAGGCTACGTCGAAACATGGGCTGAATCATCCTCGTTGGATTGCCGGGGCGCATCCCCGGCGGCGCCGATCGCGCTGAAGTGGGCCACCACCGGAGCGTGATCCGATGGGCGCTCGAGCATTCTGGGTTCCAGGTCTATGGTCACTGCGGAGCACGAACCCGCGAGCGCACTCGACAGCAGCACATGGTCGATGCGCATGCCCATTTTGCGCCGGAATGCGTTCATCCGGTAATCCCACCAGGTGAACGCTTTTTCCGGCTGGGAAAACATCCGGAAACTGTCCTTCAAGCCGAGTTCGGTCAGCCGGCGGAATGCGTCCCGCTCGGCGGCGCTGCACAACACCTGTCCTTCCCAGGCCGCGGGATCGTGCACGTCTTCGTCGGCAGGCGCGATGTTGTAGTCGCCGAGCACGGCCAGCCGGGGGAATCGTTCGGTCTCGTCCCGCACGAATCCGATGAAAGCATCGAGCCAGTCAAGCTTGTATCGATACTTATCGGAACCGACCGCCTGCCCGTTGGGCACATAGGCGCAAATGCAGCGCACTTCGGCAGACGCCGTCGCGATGGTGGCGGCTATCACGCGAGACTGCGGGTCATCAAAGCCCGGCATGCCGGTTGAAACGTCCGTCGGCGGCCGTCGGGACAGTATCGCGACGCCGTTATAGGTCTTCTGTCCGTGAAACACCGCGTGGTAGCCCGCCTGCTGCAGGTCGGCAACGGGGAATTTCGCGTTTTCGAGCTTCAGTTCCTGGAGTCCGACCACATCGGGGGACTGCTTCGCCAGCCAATCGAGCAAATGCGGTAGCCTGACCTTGAGCGAATTGACGTTCCAGGTGGCGATTTTCATGAGCAGCGTATTCGGGTTGGCTCAGGCACCGGCGATGGGAAAGACGTGCAAATTCCGGGCAGGCAAAGCCGGCGCGCCGCCGACAAGCGAACCGGTCGGCTTATTTTTTTGCTTCAGGCGCAGGTGCCTGCGCGCTGCCCTGTTCAGGCTCTGCCGGCGCAACGCCCTCGGCTGGTACTTTTGCAGGCACAGACTTCGGGTCTTCCTTGCGCAACTGGCCGATCGACAATCGCGGACCCGACGCGGGATAGCCTGCCGCATCGAGTGCGTTCTTGTATGCAATCGCTTCGAAACCTGATTGAATCTGGGTGCCTACCCGCAGTGCCGGAACTTCCGCCTTGCCGCTCAGTTTCTTCAAATCCTCAACGCTTTTCTGGTCCGCTACGGCAATTTCGCGGAATGGGATCGTCCGGGTGACCAAGGCATTGCGGGCTTGCACGCAGGCGTCACCGCAATCGGCCGATGTGTACAGGATTACGGGAAAATTCTTTGCTGCAGTCTGCGTCGCATAAGGCAACGCACTCGACTCGGCGGCCGGCGCGGCACTCGCCTTTTTCTGGACATTTCTGGCGCTCGGGGGGGGCGGCTGCTGCGTGTAATTGACTTTGCCATCCTGGTCCACCCAGCGATATAGCTGGGCAAGCACACCGGTGCTGACCAAGGCCAGTGCCGTAGCAACAATGACCAGAACGCGCATGCTTACTCCCCGGAAAACTACGCGGGAATCATACCACTGTGCCGCAGCAGCGCGTCGATGCGCGGTTCGCGCCCGCGGAAGGCGCGGAACGATTCCATCGCCGGCCGGCTGCCGCCAACTGCGAGTATCTCATCGCGAAAACGCGCGCCGATTTCGGGATCCAGCACGCTTTGCGATGACCCGGCGTTACCTTCGAACATGCTGTAGGCGTCGGCGGACAGCACTTCTGCCCACTTGTAGCTGTAGTAGCCGGCGCTGTAGCCGCCGGCGAAAATATGCCCGAAATTGTTGGGAAACCGGTTGTACGCAGGCGGAAAGGCGACCGCGACGCGACTGCGAACCTGCTTCAGCAATTCCAGAGGTGTCGTTGCGCCCGAACCCGCACCTTCGAGATCAAGATCATGATGCAGGTGCATGTCGAACAGAGAGTATTCGAGTTGCCGCGCCATCTGCATGCCGCTTTGAAAATTCCTGGCCGCGACCATCTTATCGAACAGCACCCGCGGCAGCGGTTCTCCGCTGTCGACATGCGCGGTCATGTGGCGCAGCACTTCCCATTCCCAGCAGAAATTCTCCATGAACTGCGATGGCAGTTCGATCGCGTCCCATTCGACGCCGCGAATGCCCGAGGCACCGGCGTAATCGACACGCGTCAGCAGGTGATGAAGTCCGTGCCCGAACTCGTGGAAGAGCGTCAGTACTTCGTCGTGCGTAAAAAGCGCCGGCCGGGGCTTTCCATCTTTCTCGCCGACCGGCCCGGAAAAATTGCAGATCAGAAGCGCAACCGGCGTCTGCAGCATGCCGCCGCGGCGCCTGCGTGTCATGGCTTCGTCCATCCAAGCCCCGCCACGCTTGGTATCTCGCGCGTACAGATCCAGATAAAAGCGCCCGATCACCTCGCCGTCGTTGTCGATGACGCGCAGAAACCGCACGTCGGGATGCCAGCTTTCGGCGTTGTCCATCTCGATGCGTATGCCGAAAATTTCCCGCACCACACGAAACATGCCCTCGAGTACTTTCGGCTCGGGAAAGTAGGCCTTTAGTTCCTGGTCGGAAAATTCATAGCGCTTGGCGCGCAGCATCTCCGATGCGTAGGCCAGGTCACAGGCGCACAAGTCGGCGAGCCCCAGTTCATTGCGGGCAAATTCCTTCAGTTCCTCATAGTCCCGGCGGGCGAACGGCAAAGCCTTCTCCGCCAAGCCGTTGAGGAAATCCAGCACCTCCTGCGGTTTCTCGGCCATCTTGGGGACAAGAGACAGTTCGGCAAAGCTCGCATACCCGAGCAGGCGCGCGGCTTCGTTGCGCAATTTCAGCAGCCGTGTGATGAGGGGCGTGTTGTCCCAATCCGACGCTGTCTTCTCCGGCGGCACGGTTTGAGGTGCAGGCGCAGACGCTCCTTGCGCGAGATGTTGCTGCTCGTATTCGCGGGCGAGCATCAAGGAGCGGCCGAACTCTTCGCTCGCACGGGTAACATGCGCGCGATAAAGCGTCTCGCGCAATGCGCGGCTGCGTGCGTACTGGATTGCGGGCACATAGGAAGGCGCGTGCAGCGTCAATTTCCATCCGTCGCGTCCTTCGCCCTTGGCAGCGAGGCGCGCCGCTTCCATCACATCCGGCGGTATGCCGGACAATTCTTCCTCGGCGGTTACATAAAGTCCGAATGCATTGGTTGCGTCGAGGACATTCTCGGAAAACCGGGTGGCGAGCTGCGCCAGTTCCTCCTGGATTTCGCCGAACCGGGCCTTTTCCCCGGGCGGCAATTCCGCGCCTCCCAGTCTGAAGTCACGCAGTTCATTTTCAATGATGCGCCGTTGCGCAGGCGACAGTTGCTCGAAACCCGCTTGAGCGCCCAAGGCCTTGTATTTTTCGTAGAGGCGCAGGTTTTGCGCGAGCTCCGTGTAGTACTGCGTCAACTTCGGCTGGTTGGCGTTGTATGCCTCGCGGATGGCCGGATTGTCATCGACCGCATGCAGGTTGCCGACTGCACCCCAGGCGCGCCCGAGCCGGTCGTGGGCTTCTTCCATCGGATCGGCAAACCCGTTCCAGGTTGGCGGCACGGGGTCGGCGACGAGCCGTTCGACGAGGGCCCTGTTTTCAGCCAGCAGCGTGTCGATGGCTGGCGTGACGTGCTCCGGCTTGAGGGATGCATATCGGGGCAGACCGGAAAAATCGAGCAGTGGGTTCATCGGACATTTCTCTTGAAAAAAGGAGGATGAGATCGGGTAAGCGTTGGTGCAGTCATGCCTCGTGTTGCGAAGCGGATGTTTGTCGGGAAAGCAATGAGGACAAGCGGGTTCGGGGCTTTGTGATGACTGTATTTACCGATAAGGATCGGGGCCATGGGCAGGCCAGCGTTTTCTTACAAGCCCTGCGGGCTTCCCGCCTTTTTCTCTGCAGCTGCAACCGTGTTCACCAGCAGCATGGCGATTGTCATCGGGCCTACCCCGCCTGGCACGGGGGTGACGTGCGAGGCTCGTCCCAGCATCTGCTGGAAATCCACGTCTCCGGCGAGCTTCCCGTCGGGCATGCGATTGATGCCTACATCGATGACGACCGCGCCGGGTTTGACCATGTCCGCGGTGACGAATTTCGTGCGGCCGATGGCCACAACGAGTACATCGCCCTCTCGCGTTACCGCGGCCAGATCGCGGGTTCTCGAATGGCATACGGTCACGGTTGCATTTTTTTGCAGGAGCAGCATAGCCATCGGTTTGCCGACGATGTTGCTGCGCCCCAATATGACGGCGTGCGTTCCCTCCAGGGCGATGTTTCCGCGATCCAGCATCAACATTACGCCAGCGGGTGTGCACGGCACGAATTGCGGATGTCCGGTGCAAAGCAGGCCGACGTTTTCGGGATGGAACCCGTCGACGTCTTTTTCTGGCGCGATGGCCCTGAGTACGCGTTCGCCGGAAATATGCGCCGGCAGGGGCAACTGGACGAGGATTCCGTGTATCCGGGGGTCGTTGTTGAGTGCGTGCACCCGCTCCAGGACCTCGGTCTCGGTAGCGGTTTCAGGCAAATCGTGTTGCTCCGAATACACGCCCGCCTCATCGCAGGCACGTGTCTTGTTGCGCACATAGACCTTGGAAGCCGGGTTGCTGCCAACGAGCAACACCGCCAGTCCTGCGGTGCAGCCGGCCGCTGCAAGGGCTGCGGCTCGCCCTTTCAGGCCCGCGCGAACGTCACGCGCCATGGCGCTGCCGTCGATGATCTTGGTCTCCACCGCAGATCCCTCAGAATGTGCTGTAAAGGCGCAATTATGACGGATTAGGCGGGCGTCCCCGATACGCCCGCCTGCGTAAGCAATTGCGTTGTGCAATTGAACCGTCGCGGTTGTGTTTTGAAGTGCTTCACCGTCTGCGGGCAGGGCGCGGAACGCGTGCCCGCAGCCGCCGAGTCCGCTAGAATACTTTTCGATACCGTCGCATCCGTCTGATTTTTCCCTTCGACACAAGAGTGCCCGCCATGTCCGCACTGCCCGAAATTCCTGCCGCCAATGATTCCGATTCTCTGGAAACGGGTGAATGGCTGGACGCACTGGATGCCGTACTGGAACGCGAGGGTCCCGATCGCGCCCATTTCCTGCTCGAAAAACTGATCGAAAAGGCGCGCCGCTCAGGCGCCTACCTGCCTTACAGTGCGCAAACCGCCTACATCAACACCATTCCCCCGCACATGGAAGAGCGCTCCCCCGGAGACCATGTGCTGGAAGAGCGGATACGCTCCTATGCGCGCTGGAACGCGATGGTGATGGTCGCCAAGGCCAACAAGAGCGAAGGCGACCTGGGCGGGCACATCGCGAGTTTTGCATCAGTCGGCACCCTCTTTGGCATAGGCTTCAACCATTTCTGGCACGCGCCGTCGGTGGACAGCGATGGACGCGTCCACGGCGGCGACCTGATTTATTTCCAGGGCCACTCTGCGCCGGGGGTTTACGCGCGGGCTTACCTCGAGGGGCGGCTCAGTGAGGATCAGCTCAATAACTTCCGGCGGGAAGTGGACGGCAAGGGCGTCTCGTCCTACCCCCATCCCTGGTTGATGCCGGATTTCTGGCAATTCCCCACTGTATCGATGGGGTTGGGTCCGATCCAGGGGATCTACCAGGCCAGATTCCTGAAGTATCTGCAGGCGCGCGGACTGGCCGACACGTCGCAGAGCAAGGTCTGGGTATTCTGCGGTGACGGCGAAATGGATGAACCCGAATCGCTGGGGGCCATAGGCATGGCGGCGCGGGAAAAGCTCGATAACCTGATTTTTGTCGTCAACTGCAACCTGCAGCGACTCGACGGCCCGGTACGGGGCAACGGCAAGATCATCCAGGAACTCGAAGGCGAGTTTCGCGGCGCAGGCTGGAATGCGATCAAGCTCATCTGGGGTTCCTACTGGGATCCGCTGTTCGCCCGGGACAAGGATGGCGTGTTGCTCAAGGTGATGGAAGAAACGGTCGATGGCGAGTACCAGAACTTCAAGGCCAACGATGGCGCGTTCGTGCGCAAGCATTTTTTCGGCAAGCATCCGCAACTGCTGGAGATGGTTTCGCGCATGACGGACGACGACATCTGGCGGCTCAACCGCGGCGGGCACGATCCGCACAAGATTTATGCGGCCTACGCCGCGGCAACGAAACACAAAGGCCAGCCCACCGTCATTCTGGCCAAGACGGTGAAGGGCTATGGCATGGGCAAGATCGGCGAAGGCAAGAACACCACCCATCAGCAGAAAAAAATGGACCTCGACTCCATTCGCCAGATGCGGGATCGTTTCAACATACCCATCCCCGATAGCAAGCTGGAAGAGCTGCCGTTCTACAAACCCGCCGACGACTCGCCGGAAATGAAATATCTGCACGAGCGCAGGCGTGCTCTTGGCGGATACCTGCCGGCGCGTCGGCGACGGGCGCTGAGCCCCCTGCCGGCGCCGCCACTGTCGGCGCTGGAGGCGGTCACCAAAGGCAGCGAAGGACGCGATATTTCGACCACCATGGCGTTTGTGCGCATTCTGACCGTACTGCTGCGCGACAAGCATATCGGCAAGAACATCGTACCCATCGTTCCGGACGAGGCGCGCACCTTCGGCATGGAGGGCATGTTTCGCCAGCTCGGCATCTTCTCCCAGGAGGGGCAGAAGTACGTGCCGGTCGATCGTGACCAGGTGATGTATTACCGCGAGGACAAGGCCGGGCAGATTCTGGAGGAGGGCATCAACGAAGCCGGCGCATTTTCCTCGTGGATCGCCGCTGCCACGGCGTATTCGAATTTCGGGGTCAGCATGATCCCCTTCTATATCTTCTATTCGATGTTCGGCATGCAGCGCATCGGCGATCTCGCCTGGGCGGCGGGCGATATGCGCGCGCGCGGGTTTTTGCTGGGTGGAACGGCCGGCCGCACGACGCTCAACGGCGAAGGGCTGCAGCACGAAGACGGCCATTCGCAGGTTCTCTCTTCGGTGATTCCGAACTGCCTGTCGTACGACCCGACTTTTGCCTACGAGCTGGCGGTCATCATCCAGGACGGCTTGCGGCGCATGATGGAGAACCAGGAAGACGTCTATTACTACATAACGCTGATGAACGAAAACTACGCGCATCCGCCGCTGCCGGAAGGTGCGGAGAAAGCGAAAAGCGGCGCGCACACATCGGTTATGGAGGGCATCCTGAAAGGCATGTATCTGTTCAAGGAAAGCGCGTCGAAGAAAGGCAAGGCAGCCGACAAGCGGCTGAAAGTGCAGCTTCTGGGATCCGGCACCATACTTCGTGAAGTAATAGCCGCCGGGGAATTGCTGGAGCAGGACTGGAATGTGGCCTCCGACATCTGGAGTTGCACCAGTTTCAACGAATTGCGCCGCGACGGGCTGGATGCGGATCGCTGGAACATGCTGCATCCGACGGAAACGCCCCGGGCCAGTCACGTTGCGCAGTGTCTGGCGAAGCGCGACGGGCCGGTCATTGCGTCGACCGATTACATGAAAGTATTTGCCGACCAGATCCGGCCTTTCATACCCGGAGGCAAGACCTACCGGGTGCTCGGCACCGATGGGTTTGGACGCTCGGATACGCGCGAAAAACTCCGTCACCACTTCGAAGTCAACCGCTATTGGGTGGCCGTCGCTGCGTTGAAGGCATTGGCGGACGATGGCGCGGTGAAGCCCCAGAAGGTTGCGGAGGCGATCAAGAAATACGGAATCAACCCCGGCAAGCCCAATCCCGTGACGGTTTGAATTGCAGAACAGGCAAACGAGACTGAAGCCCCCGCGAGTGGTCGAACACTTTCCGCTCCGGGAAGCCGCCGGCAGCACACACTTCCCGCACGAATAGGAACGAACAAATGGGCGCAATACACGAGGTCCTGGTCCCCGACATCGGAGACTTCAAGGAAGTGGACGTCATCGAGATTCTGGTGAAACCCGGCGATGCGATTCGACTCGAGCAGTCGTTGATTACAGTCGAGTCGGACAAGGCCACGATGGAAATCCCGTCTCCTGGAGCGGGTGTAGTGAAGGAGATTCGCGTCAAGATCGGAGACAAGATCGCGCAGGGCAGCCTGCTGCTGCTTATGGTGTCGGAAGAAGCCGCGGGCGCGGTGGCCTCCGCCGCGGTGGCAGAGGTCCCGGCGAAAACCGCGCCGGATTCCTTGTCGCGGCCGGCGGCAAATGAAACATCTGAAGTACCGCCACTTGCGCCCGCGATTGCGCAGTCGCCGCCTGTGCCGTTCGAGCCGATTGTCGAATCGGCCCACTTCAAGCCACACGCCAGTCCGTCCGTGCGCCGATTTGCGCGCGAGCTAGGTGTCGATCTCGGCAAAGTAAAAGGCACAGGGCTGAAGGGGCGCATCTCGGAGGAGGACGTGCGGCAGTTCGTGAAGGGTGCATTGGCAAAGGCGCCTGCGGCTGCGGCAGCGGTGGCAGCGTCGGGGCTCGCGTTCAATCTTCCCGAATGGCCTCTGGTCGACTTTGCCAAATTTGGGCCGATAGAGTCCACGCCCCTGACGCGCATCAAGAAACTGTCGGGCGCGTTTCTCCACCGCAACTGGGTGTCGATGCCGCATGTCACCCAGTTCGACGAAGCCGACATCACCGAGCTCGAGTCGTTTCGCAAGGCGAACTCGGCCGAGTCGGAGAAGCAGGGCTTCAAACTCACCCTGCTGGCTTTCCTGATCAAGGCATGCGTGACGGCGCTCAGACAATTCCCGGAATTCAATTCCTCGCTCGACAAGACCGGCGAGAATCTCATCCTGAAAAAGTACTACCACATCGGTGTGGCGGTCGACACGCAGGACGGACTGGTCGTGCCCATCATCCGCGATGCCGACCGAAAGGGCGTGTTTGAACTGGCGCGCGAGCTGGGCGACGTGTCGAAACTTGCGCGCGACAAGAAACTGAAACCGGGGGATATGCAGGGCGGAACCTTCAGTATCTCCAGCCTCGGCGGAATCGGCGGCACGGCCTTCACACCTATCATCAACGCGCCCGAGGTCGCCATTCTCGGCGTGTCGAAATCGGTGATGCGTCCCGTCTGGGCGGCCGACAAGAGCGGGGGCGGGCAGTTCGTTCCGCGGTTGATGCTGCCGCTGTCGCTGTCCTACGATCATCGTGTCATCGACGGCGCAGCGGGGGCGCGGTTCACCAGTTATCTGGCCGCCGTGCTATCCGACATCCGGCGGTCGCTGCTTTAGGTGATCCTGTCACTATCGGCACTTACAAAACCATTCAGGAATGCCTGCCATGCTCGAAGTCAAGGTTCCGGACATCGGTGATTTCAAGGAGGTCGATGTCATCGAAGTCCTGGTGAAGCCGGGCGAGCGCGTCGAAAAAGAGTCGTCGCTGATCACGGTGGAAACGGACAAGGCGACCATGGAGATTCCGTCGCCCGAGGCGGGTATTGTCAGGGAACTCAAGGTGAAGGTTGGCGACAAGGTGGCAGAGGGTTCCCTGCTGCTGCTGCTCGATGCGGATGCTGCCGAAGCGCCCGGAACGCCTGCGAAAACTGCTGGTCCGGGTGATGCCGCGCCGATCAAGTCGCCGCCGGCCGCCCGGTCCGCTGTTCCGGCCGCTGCCGCGCCCGGAGCGTCCGGTGCCACCGGTGCCACCGGTGCCACCGGTGCCACCGGTGCAATTGCCGCCTCTGTCGCGGGCGGACCCGCGGACCTATCTACCCAAGTGCTGGTAATCGGATCGGGTCCCGGCGGCTATACCGCGGCGTTTCGCGCCGCCGACCTTGGCAAGCAGGTGGTCCTGATCGAACGCTATGCGGATCTGGGCGGCGTTTGTACCCACGTGGGGTGTATCCCGTCGAAAGCGCTGTTGCACGTGGCGAAAGTCATCACGGAGGCCAAAGAGGTGGAGGAAGGCGGGGTCGCTTTCGGTAAGCCCGTAATCGATGTCGGCAAGCTGCGTGAATGGAAAGACAACGTGGTCGGCAAGGGAGCCAAGGGGATCGCCGGGCTTGCGAAGCAGCGCAAGGTCGTCGTTCTTGAGGGGCGGGCGGAGTTTGAATCGCCGCATTCGGTGATGGTCGAGTCGGGCGGGGTGAAAAAACGGATCGCCTTCGAACAATGCATCATTGCCGCCGGTTCATCCGTCGTGCGGATACCCGGTTTTCCCTACGACGATGCGCGGCTCATGGATTCGACGGGTGCCCTGGCTCTCGCGGACATTCCAAAGCGATTGCTGGTGATAGGCGGCGGAATCATCGGCCTGGAAATGGCATGTGTCTACGATGCGCTCGGTTCAAAAGTGACCGTAGTCGAGATGATGGAACAACTCATTCCCGGCGCGGACGCCGATCTTGTCGGGGTTCTCCACAAGCGCGTGGAGAAGCGCTATGAAGCCATTTTCCTAATGACCAAGGTCGCAAAGCTGGAGGCGCAGGGCAAAGGGCTGCTGGCGACGTTCGAGGGTGCTGGCGCCCCGGCGCCGCAACGCTACGACCGGGTGCTGATGGCGGTCGGTCGCAGGCCCAACGGTCGCGAACTTGGCGCAGAAAAGGCAGGGGTCGAGGTCAACGAACGCGGCTATGTGCCGGTCGACGCGCAGTGCCGCACCAACGTGCCGCATATCTATGCCATCGGCGACATCTGCGGCGAGCCGATGCTCGCGCACAAGGCGTCCCACGAAGCCAAAGTGGCCGCCGAATCGATAGCCGGTCACAAGGTCGCTTTCGATGCGATGACCATACCATCGGTGGCCTATACCGATCCGGAAGTCGCCTGGATGGGATTGACCGAGGTCGAGGCGAAGAAACAGGATATTGCGTTCGGAAAAGCGAGCTTTCCATGGGCCGCATCGGGTCGCGCCCGCTCGATCGGAAGAAGCGAAGGCTTCACCAAGCTGCTGTACGAACCGCAATCCATGCGCATTCTCGGCGCGGGCATTGTCGGCACCAACGCGGGCGAACTCATTGCCGAACTCGTACTCGCACTGGAGATGGGCGCGACGATACAGGACATCAGCCTGACCATCCATCCCCACCCGACGCTGTCGGAGACACCGTGTTTCGCAGCGGAAGTCGCGCTGGGCACGATCACCGATCTGTACCTGCCGAGAAAATCTGCATGAGACGCGGTGAACCCGCCGACCGGGCCGCTACCGGCGTCGCGCGATGAATCAGGATGACATGAAGCGGGCTGTAGCCCGGGAGGCGATCCGATACGTGGTCGATGACGCGGTGATTGGAGTTGGAACCGGGTCGACAGCCAATTTCTTCATCGACGAGCTGGCGAAAATCAAGGGTCGCATCGCGGGTGCCGTGGCGAGTTCCGACAGAACGGCAGAACGGCTCAGGGCGCACGGAGTGAGACTGTTCGACCTCAATGTGGTCGACGACGTGCCGGTCTATATCGACGGCGCGGACGAAGTGGACCACGGGCTCGCGATGGTCAAAGGCGGCGGCGGTGCGCTGACCCGGGAAAAAATTATCGCGGCGGTCGCTACGAAATTTATCTGCATCGCCGATGAATCCAAGCTGGTCAGCGTGCTGGGCAGGTTCCCCTTGCCCGTCGAGGTCATACCGATGGCGCGTTCATTCGTCGCCCGTGAACTGGTCAAGCTGGGCGGCGAGCCCAGGCTGAGGGAAGCCTTCACCACCGACAACGGCAATATTGTGCTGGACGTCTTCGGCCTGTCGATCAACGAACCGGTAGCCCTCGAAGCCGCCATTAACAATATCACCGGCGTGGTTACCAACGGGTTGTTTGCCAGACGCGGGGCCGACGTACTTCTCCTCGGCACCGCCGCCGGCACACGTACCCTCAATCGCAATTACTGAGGAGTCGCCTGTTCAGGCGACAAAACCAGGCTAGAGTCAGTCGTGAACATACGTCATTCGATATTGCAAACGCCGCGCCCGCAAACAAGGGCGATCGACCTGCGTGATATAAAAAAAACCGGCCGCGATTGCTGTTACGCGCACTGAAACCAACCACTTGCCGGAAGGTGAGTTGCTTCCATCCCCGCCCGGCCCCGCCACGGAAAACGCCAGGATTCCGCCATGATCATCGATGACCACGTACACGTGCACGAATGGTCGTTCCAGAAAGGCGAGCGCGAGTTCGAGGCGGACTACGTGATCGCGCTGACGGATGAGTGGGGCATAGACAAGTCCAGTCAGATATTGCTATGTTCAACGTCAGGCGCACCGCCCAATCCCAACCCAGGAGGAACCCCATGAGCAATCCGACTCCCCCGGCAAACCCCACCGCCCCCACCCCGGGGCAGACGATGATGGTCAAAGCCAAAGACATGCCGTGGCAGAACGCCAAGTCGCCTGGCATCCAGTTCAAGGTTCTGCATCATGACGAGACGACAGGCGGCTCGACCATGCTGCTGAAATTCGAGCCGGGCGCGAAGACGCCGCTGCACGAGCATACCGGACTGGAGCAGACCTACGTGATCGACGGCTCGCTCATCGATCACGACGGCGAATTGATGGCCGGCGACTTCGTCTGGCGCAAGGCGGGCAGCGTGCACCAGGCTCACTCGGGGACGAAGGGGTCGCTCCACATTTCCATTTTCTCGCGCCCCAACCGCATGCTGGATGGTTCGGAAGACGACTTCGCCTTCAAGAAAGACTGAACGGATCCGCCCTGCGCGCGGCCGGTAGCGTGCGCCGTGCGCACGATAATCCGGTGCGATGCACCGGGCGCGTCAGCGCATCAGCCTCGGTAGCCAGGTTACGACAGAGGGCGTGAACACCAGCAGGAACAGCACCACCACTTCCATCCAGAAGAACGGCATCACCGCGGCGTAGATCTGGCGCATGCTGATTTCCGGCGGCGCCACGCCGCGCATGGCGAACAGCACGTTGCCGAAGGGCGGCGAGATCAGGCCCATCTCCAGGGCGAGCAGCATCAGGATGCCGAACCAGATTTCGTCGATGCCGTGCTGCTTCACCAGCGGCATGAAGAGCGGCATGGTGATCATCATGATGGACAGCGAATCCATCGGGCAGCCCAGCACCAGCACGATCACCAGCATCGCGATCATCAGCATGGTGGGCGAGAGGCCGAGCGAGTTGATCCACGCCACCATGCCGTTGGTCGCGCCGGAGAAGCCGAGGATCTGCGAGAAGGTGAGCGAGGTGCCGATGATGAGGAAGATCATGATGGAGATCTTGGCCGATTGCGTGAGCGTGTCTCGCAGCACCGCCCAGGTGAGCCGCCCGTAGCAGGCGGTGGCGATGACCGCGCCGGCCGCGCCCAGCGCCGCCGATTCGGTGGGCGTCGCCACGCCCACCATCATCGATCCGATGACGATGATGAATAGCAATGTCAGCGGCACCACGTAGACGAACAGCGGCCGGATGCGCTCGGCGAACGGCATGTCTGCCACCGGGTAGGCGGGCGCGAGCGCCGGGTTGAGCCAGCAGCGCAGCATGATGTAGGCGAAGAACAGCGCCGACAGGATCAGTCCCGGCACGATGCCACCGATCAGGATGCCGGCGATCGAGATGCCGGTGATGGAGCCCAGCAGCACCGCCAGGCCCGAGGGTGGAATGAGCATGTCGATGCCGCCCACGGCCATGATGGGACCCATGGCCATCTCGTCGTTGTAGCCGCGCCGGCGCATTTCGGGCAGCAAGGACGAGCCGAGCATGGTGGTGGTTGCAACGGTGGAGCCCGACAGCGCCGCGAACACCGTGCCGCCGGAGATTGCCACCAGCGACAGACGCCCCGGCACTTTGGTGATCAGCCGGTCGATGGCGTCTATCGCCCTGGAGGCGACACCGCTGCGAAACAGTATCTCGCCCATGACGAGAAACATCGGGATGGGGGTCAGGCTGAAACTGACCAGCGACTCCAGGGTGTTGTAGGCGACCTGCTGCAATCCCGCCCAGCCGCCGAAGAGGAACCAGGCGCCGATCAGGTTCACGCCGAGGAAGCCGAACGCAACCGGCACGCCGAAGCTCATCGGGATCACCAGACCCCCGAACAGCAGGGCCAGCACCCAGTACCAGGCGAGCGTCGAATTCACCTGCGCGCCCTCACAGGTCCAGCGCTTCGCGCACTTCGCCGCGCCCTGCCGCCCGCAGCGCGAACTCTATGGTCAGCGTGAGGAAGCTCAGGGCGAGGATGGCGAGGGGCAGCCACTCCGGAAGCGTGATCGACTTGTGCAGTATCGAGCCGGTGCGGAATGTGTCGATCGCCGCCGCGCTGCACGCCGCGGAAAAGACGCCGGAGGTGATGGCGCCGAACGCGCTGGCGCTGCGCTCCATCCGCCGGCAGGTCTTTTCGGACACCGCCATCAGGATTGCATCGATGGCGACATGCGCGCCGCGCGACAGCACCCAGGCCGCGCCGACCAGCACCATCAGGTACTGCACGTATTCAATGGTTTCCAGCATCCACGACACGCCGCCCGCGCCCGTCCAGCGCAGCGCGACATCGGTGCAGATGCCGACGCAGATGACGGCAATCAGCAGCCCGGCGAACAGACCGGATGCATCCAGCGTCGCGCGCCACGCGGCAAGCAGGCGGCCGCGTCGCGGTGCGGTGGCGGCAGCGCGCGCGTCTTCCGCAGCGTTCGGGCGCGCGGACATGGGTTGCGCCTTACTTGCTGGTCAGCGCGCTCAGTTTCTTCGTATTCTCCGGCGTTACCTTGGCGATCTCGTCCCAATGCGCGTCGTAGGCCATCTTGAGGTACTGCTGCGAATCCTGGGGATTCAGCCGGACCACCTTCATTTCGCCGTCGAGAATGTCCAGTGATCCCTTCTTGCGCTGTTCCGCGGGCGATATCTCCGACAGCACCGTCGTTTCGCCCTCGGGCACGACGTTGTAATAATAGGAAGGCGGCACCGCGGCCATGTCGATCACGCCATTGCGCAGCGCGGTCGCCATCTGCGTGCCGGGGATGGATTCTTCGCTCACCACCTGCGGCACGCGCACCAGGTCCTTGCCCTCGGCGTTGACCCGCTCCAGCCAGGTGTTGAAGACGCTGCGGAAGCCCGAATGGGGCGAGGCGATGAAGTGCGCGGCGCGTATCGTGGTTTCCTGGGCGCGGGCCGTGCCTGCGAGCAGCGGAAAGATAGTCAGAGTGACGGCGAGGGCGATTCCGACCAGGAATCTGGGCATGGCTGATCTCCTGTTACGCGACGGGGCGTCGCAATGGTCGCCGCGGGGTGTGCGTCGCATCGACCCCGCGAGAGGGGCAAGAATAATGCATTGCCCTTCGATGTCAATGCGCGACCGGTCCAGGCGCGCGAGGCCCCGCAATAGCGTGCGGTGGGCGCGATGTCAGCGCCCCGGCTTTATTTCTTCCACAGTGCCGCGAAGGTCTTCTCCAGTGCCTTGGGGTCGCTCGCCAGGCGGCGGTTGATGTCTTCGGACATCTCATGGATGGTGAGGTCTTCCTCGTCCTTTTCCAGGGCGTCCAGCACGGCGCAGGCGACTTCGGCGGGAGAAGACTTGGAGCCGGGAAACGGTCCGCTCATGGGCGTATCGACTGCCCAGGGCATGACCGCCATCACGTGCGTGCGCTGGCCGGCGAGTTCGGCGCGTATTCCTTCCGTGAGCCGCAGCAGGGCGGCCTTGGAGGCGCAGTACGACCCCAGCGCCGGATTGGCGATCTTGCCGAGGATGGACGCCATGTTGACGATCGCGCCGCCGCCGTTCGCGCCCAGCAGCGGGGCAAACGCGCGGCACATTGCGAGCGTGCCGAAGTAGTTGGTGTCCATTTCGCGGCGCGCCGCATCCATGCTGTCCGCGGCGATGAAGGCCGAGCGCAGGTTGACACCGGCGTTGTTGATCAGCAGCGTGGTCTCGGGGCACTCGGCGGCCGCGCGCGCGACGGCGTCCTCATGCGTAATGTCGAGGTCCAGAGCAACCAGCGGCGCGGAGGGAAACTTCTGCTCCAGCCCGGCCCCGGAGGCGGCCAGATCGGCGGCATAAATGCGCGCGGCGCCGCGCGCGGCGAGCGCCTTGATGTATTCGCGGCCGATGCCGCCAGCGGCGCCGGTGAGGAACACCACCTGGTTGCGGATGTTCATGTTTTGCCTGAACGCGCTTTGCGCAGGAGGGAGGTTGCCGTTCTCTTTTTCATCTTATTCATCTCGATCGTCCCGCTCACTGTCCCAGGCCGCTTCGGATGCGCTCGCTAAAGCGGGCGGCGAATTCCTTGCCCAGCGATTCGACTTTTTTCTTCATGATGCCCAAAGCAAATTTACCCAGGCGTCCGGTGACCGATACCTGCGATGAATAATGAACCCGCGTGGTATCCGGCGCAATGCTCTCCAGCCGGACTTCATTGTCGGCTGAAATCAGGCTGGCGCGCGAGCCTTCTTCGCCGCGTGTCTGCGACAACACCGACTCGGGCGGATTCTGCTGCGTGATCTCGACGGTGAGGTTGAAACGCGCCTTGATCGTGCCGACCCCTATTACAACGCGGGTCCGGTATTGAGTGGGGGAGAGTTGCTCGATCTCTTCGCATCCCGGCACGCATTCCGCCATCAGGCGCGGGTCGGTGATGTACCGGAACACGTCCTCACGGGTTGCCGCAATGTCGAACGTGCCCTCGACCTTCAAGCGGCGGACTTATGGATCGCCGCTTGCGCGGGCGTGAGACAACTTGATTCACTGCTGTGGCGTGCGCGGAGCAACGCGCCCGGCCTGCCGCTCAACGCGCTACCCGGGCGACGCGCATCTGCGGATCGACGATCCTGCCCTTTTCGATGATGGTCTTGCCATCGAGCATCACGGTGCAATCGCGCATCGGCACGTCGTAGTGGCCGCGGGTAGTGCGCTTGCCGCCACCCTGTGAATTGGGGCCGGTGGAAAAGAGGAAGTTGCCGGGGAACACGCGCATCGCGGCCCGCTGCCGCTCCGACACGTCGCCGTTCAGCGCAAGGTTGTACCAGCGCGCCTGCGGGTTCATTCCCCAGCCCAGGTGCGAGATCGCGTAGGGGTCGCGGTCGTTCTCATCCGCCTTGCCGTCTTCCAGCCAGTCGCGCATCAGCTTCGCGTCCAGTCCGCC
Organism: Betaproteobacteria bacterium; assembly: GCA_009693435.1. Next base: position 66,748 of record SHXF01000002.1, read on the forward strand.
TTCTATCCGGGTGATGTGGCCTTCGCGGACTTCCACCCTGATCGTGTCCACCACGTAGCGGGTGTACGGCAGGATGACGATGTCGCCCGGTGAGATGACCACCGTGCCGCTCGCGCTGCCCTCATTGGGGAAGGTGTGGATGTGGCCGGCGCCCCAGTGGTCGAAGTGGCCTTTCTCGTCGGCATAGCCCCACTGGATCATGACCGGGTACTCGCCGCAGCTATAGGTGAGGTCGGTGCCCGCTTCGCTGGTGACCCGCACTTGCTTCGTTTTGCTGTACACGCCCTCGGCGTACTTCAACGCCTCCTTCAGTCCGGGCGGCGACATCAATTGCTCCAGGTCGTCCGGCGCGTCGATGATCATCAGCACCCGCACACCCTTGTCCATCACCACCCGCAGCCACTTGGCGAACAGGGGTGTGTGAAAAATAACAATGATGTCCGCCGCGCACAGCGCATCCAGGGTGCCCTTGCACTGGCCTATGGTGGGCACCCCCACCTTGGTCCAGCCGGGGATGGAGTTGACGCACATCTCGTAGATGTCCGCCCCCAGTTCGTCGGCTGCGGCGAACGCGGCCTGCACGTATTCGCGGCGCGTGCCGAGGTCGCTGACGACGGCGACAGTCTCGCCCTTGGTAATCTTGGAGAGCTCGAATTGCTTTCTGTAGAGCAGGGTGAGCTTCGCCGGGTTCATTTCCTGAACGCGAATTGCTGCATGGGCGACCATGGCCTTCTCCCTGGGTTGTCTAGTCCGGCAAAAAGAATACGCTTCGCGCCATCATAGTTCAATACCGATTTATATTCGCTGATGACTGTGCCGAATCGCTGCAGCGGGCGCGTCGCAGGCTGGAAAATGCGCATTGTTCCGGCCGCGCTTGCGGTACGCTTGCACCTCGCCGTTGTCGAAAGGGGAACGATGAACAACCGGTTAGCCCGATTCATCCCGGCCGTTGCCGGATTTGCGGTCTTCGCCTCCACTGCAATTCATCCCGGCCTCTTTGCTCAAAGCGCGGCGGGAGAAAGTTATCCATCGCGGCCGGTGCGCATTGTGGTGCCGTTCCCGCCCGCGGGAACGCTCGACGTGCTGGCGCGGGTGATAGGCGAGCGGCTCTCGCCCGCGCTTGGCCAGCCGGTGCTGGTGGAAAACCGACCCGGTGCGCAGGGTTCGATCGGCGCCGATGCCGTGGCAAAGGCGGCGCCGGATGGGCATACGCTGCTGCTCGCATCGAATACCTTCATCATCCTGCCGAGCATGAATCGCAATCTGCCCTATGACGTGTTTCGCGATTTCACACCGGTGGTGCAACTGTCTTCCATCCCCAATGTGCTGGTTGTCCACCCGTCGTTTCCCGGGCGAACGGTGCAGGAATTCATCGCGGTGGCGCGCAGAGCGCCGGGCGGGCTGAGCTACAACTCGGCCGGTACCGGATCGCCGCTCCACCTCGCGGGAGAGTTGATGGCGCGCGAAGCGCGCATCCCGCTGGTGCACGTTCCGTATAAAGGGACCATCCCGGCAGTCAACGATCTGGTATCCGGGCAACTCATGGCAATGTTCGCGCCGCTCGGCGCCATCATGCCTTTCCTCAAGAGCGGCAAGGCGTATGCCCTTGGCGTTACAGACAGCCAGCGCACCTCGCTGCTGCCCGACGTGCCGACACTGCGCGAAGCCGGCATCCCGAACATCGACGCAGTCTCGTCCTGGTTCGCCATTCTCGGCCCCGCGAGATTGCCACCTGCGGTGGTGGCGCGATTGAATGCGGAATTCAACAAGGTGCTGGCATTGCGTGAAGTGCGCGAGCGCCTTCGCGAGCAGGCTTTCGAAATACTCGGCGGCACATCTGCGGAACTGACGCGCGTGATGCGCGATGAATTTGTCAGCTACGGAAGGATCGTCGCCGACGCCAACATCAAAATGGACTGACTCCATGGCTGCCAACCCCCGCTTCATCCAGACCGCCTCGCACTGGGGCGTATACGACGTAGCCTTCGATTCGGGCGGGCGTGCAAGTGTGCGCGGCGCGGCGCACGATCCGGCGCCCTCGCCGCTGATCCACGGTCTGCCGGCCATCGTCCGCGGCGCGCTGCGCATCGCGCGGCCCGCGGTGCGCGAAGGCTATCTGCGACACGGTCCCGGCGTTTCCTCGAAGAATCGCGGCCGTGAGCGCTTTGTCGAAGTGTCGTGGGACGAGGCATTGGCGCTGGTCGCCGGCGAGTTGCAGCGCGTGCGCGGCGCGCACGGGCATCAGGCGGTCTACGGCGGATCCTACGGCTGGGCCAGCGCCGGGCGCATGCACAACGCGCCGGTGCTGGTGAAGCGTTTTCTCGGTCTGGGCGGCGGATTCACCGACAAGCTCGGCAATCACAGCTTCGGCGCAGCCATGGCGATCATGCCCTACGTGGTCGGCCGCGGTGACGTGCCCAATCTGGCGAGCGACTGGCGCGCCATCGTCGGGCACACCGAACTGTTCGTCATGTTCGGCGGCGCGCATCCGAAAAACCTGCAACTCGACTCAGGTGGCCTGACCCGCCACACCGCACTGGACTGGATGCACCGCGCGCATGCCGCCGGGACGCGTTTCGTCAACATCGGGCCGGCAGGCGGCGACACCGACGGCCCGCTGGGTGCGGACTGGATCGCCATCCGGCCCAATACCGATGTGGCGTTCATGCTCGGCCTTGCCCATACGCTGGCCACCGGACAATTGGCCGACACGGAATTTCTCACCCGCTATTGCACCGGCTACGATGTCTTTCGACGCTACCTGCTGGGCGAATCGGACGGTGTGCCGAAAACCGCGGAGTGGGCCGCCGGCATATGCGATACCGGTGCAGAGGGCATCCGCGCCCTGGCGCGCCGAATGGCGGCCAGCCGCACCATGCTGGGCATGGGCTGGTCGGTGCAGCGCTCGCACCATGGCGAACAGCCTTGCTGGATGGTGACGACCCTGGCGGCGATGCTCGGCCAGATCGGCCTGCCTGGCGGCGGATTCGGTCTCGGTTTCGGCGCCACCAACGGCATCGCGGCGCCGCGACCGGAAGGCATTCCGCGCCCGAAAATGTCGCCCGGTGTGAACCCGGTGAAATCGCATGTGCCGGTAGGCCGCGTCGCCGACATGTTGCTCAATCCGGGCGAGACCATCGCCTACAATGGCGCACAGCTGACCTACCCGGACATCCGCCTGCTCTATTGCTGCGGCGGCAATCCGTTTCACCACAATGCGGAACTGGGAAAACTCGCGCGCGGCTGGCAGCGTCCGGAGACGGTGGTGGTGCAGGAATCCTGGTGGAATGCCGCGGCTAAACTCGCCGACATCGTGCTGCCGGCGACCACCAGCCTCGAACGAAACGACATCCTTGCCGCCGACCTAGATCGCTTCTACATCGCCATGAAACAGGCCATGCCGCCGGTCGGCGAAGCGCGCAATGACTACGACATCTTCTCCGATCTGGCCGCGCGCCTGGGCTACGAATCCGCGTTCACCGAAGGCCGCGACGAGATGGCATGGCTGCGCCATATGTACGACGAGGCGGCACGCGCCACGGTCCGGCTCGGGATCGCACTGCCCTCGTTCGAGGAATTCTGGGAACGCGGCAGTCACGAATTTGCCGAGCCCGATGCGCCGCGGGTGCTGTTCGCCGATTTCCGCAACGACCCCGACGCGCATCCGCTCAGGACGCCTTCCGGGAAGATAGAAATCGTCTCCGAAAAGATCGCGGGCTTCGGCTATGACGACTGCCCCGGCCATCCGGTGTGGCTGGAGCCGGCCGAATGGCTGGGTTCGCCGCTTGCCGAACGATTTCCGTTTCATCTTCTGTCCAACCAGCCGCGGACCCGGCTGCACAGCCAGCTCGACCCCGCTCCCCTCAGCCGCGCGGACAAAGTCGCGGGGCGCGAGCCGCTGCATCTGCATCCGGAAGACGCTGCGGGAAAGAGTCTCCGCGAAGGCGATCTCGTGCGGGTGTGGAACGATCGCGGCGCGCTTGTCGCAGGGGTGCGCTTCGATGCAGGTCTGAAGCGGGGCGTGGCGCAGATCGCAACCGGCGCCTGGTACGACCCGGTGGATCCCGGCGTGCCGGGCACGCTCGACCGCCACGGCAATCCCAATGCGCTGACCCTCGACCTGGGTACCTCGCAACTTGCGCAATCGACCAGCGTGCAATCGCTGCTGGTGCAGATTGAGCGCATCGACTCCGCTCCGGCCGTGCAGGCGTTCGAGCCGCCTGCGCTTGTCAGTCGCGCGACTCCTTCATGATTGCAGGCCGCGCGACGACCTGGATGCGCGCGGGTTTCCATCTTCGCATTGGTCTGTCAGAAAATGAATTGTATCGATGCGAACGCGCCTTCCGCATTCACCAGATCGACACGCTTCTCGCGGATTTTCCAGGTCTCGCCGACGCGCGCCAGGCGGTGACGCAGGCCGCCGGCGAATATGCGCTGGCGTTCATTCTGCCATTCGACCAGCTGGAAGCGGGACGTTGCCTCGACTTCGCCAGCGGAAATTTCACCAACGCGCAGGTTGCCTATGATCCGGCTGGTGCGCACCGGCCAGGCAACGCCGTGCGCCATCGGATGTTCCAGGCGGCCGATGCGCATGCCGAGCAGCGCGATGTCCTCGAAAAATATCGAGACATGGCTGTGCGCGTCCGTTTGACCGATTGAGGCCGGCACCCAGTAGGTGCCCTCCGGATGAAACAGGTCCAGCCAGTCGCGATAGCGTCCGGTGTCCAGCAGTTCACTCTCGCGATAGACGAAGTCCACGATCTCGGCCTGCAGATCGTTGCTCATGATGCACTGCGCATGTAGTCGCGCCACGCGGCAAACTGGTTGCGAATGTACCGCTCGCTCATCGCGTTCGACGGTCCCGAAGGGTCGGGCTCGGCGGCGAATCCGCGGTGCTGGCTCACCCAGGGCGCCGCATCGCTGCCCAGGCCGTGCTGGGTGCGCTCGAAATTCTCCATGTCATCGGCGCGCACCAGCGATGCGGGCGAATGGATCGCATTGGCATACGCAAGGTTGCGCCGGTTGAGCGATTCGGGTGCGCCTCTGAGGCGCAGGATCCATACATCAACCCGCGTCAGGTCGACGCGCAGCGGCACCACTCGGCGCAACTGCATGTACGCGGGCTGCACTGTAAGGCCGGGATAGATCGCCGCATTGTGCCGGTCGGCGCCGAACACTACTTCCATGCGCTCCGGCCCCAGCCGGTCGGCGAGCCGCCGTTCGTATTCCTCGTGCTCGGGTGTCGTCGCGCGGCTGCGGCGGAACGCCATCATTTCGCTGTGGCCGTGGCGGTGGCAAAGTACTTTGACTTCCGCCATCGCCCTGGGCGACTGGGAATTCGCGGCCACGGCCTCGGCCTGCATTTTCGACAGCGGGTCAGTCGCTTCCCGTGCAGCGCGGCGCGCCGGCTCAAAGGTGGATTGGTGGGTGGGCAGGGCGTGCACGCCATCCTGCAGGTTCTCGAGATAAATCTTCCAGTTGTTCCGGTGCAGCAGGCGAAAACTGCCGCCTGCGATTTCAATCGCACCCTCGGGCGAGCGATCGACCATATTGTCCAAGCTCAGCGCGACCGGTCCGAGAAAGGACACGAGGTCCGGTCCATCAGGCGCAAGGCTGGCGAACACGAAGCCGCGATAGCTCGTCACGCGGGCAAGCGCCGGCATGCCCGATTGCGCTGCGTGCGGATCGAGGGCCGAGCCCGCATAGCCCTCGCGTGCCGGGATGGCATCCAGAGCGCCGTCGGTGCGGTAGGTCCAGCCATGGTGCGAACATTGAAAGGTCCGTGCATTGCCGCCCGGACCCGCGGCAACGATGGCGCCGCGGTGCGCGCAGCGGTTGTGCAACGCGCGCACGCTACCGTCCGCATGCCGGACCACCACCACTGGACGGCCAGCGAGGGTGGTGGTGGTGAAGTCGCCTGCACGCGGGATCTGGCTTTCGTGTGCCACGTAGATCCAGGCGCGAGCGAATACGCGCTGCATCTCCGCTTCGAAAATTACCGGATCGGTGTAGACGCGGCGATGCACGCGGTCCGACTCGACCAGCCGCGCAAATTCTTCGGTCGCGGTATCAGAGGTGTCGGACAAGAGGAGTTCCTGGAAGTAAAAGCGCCGACAGTAAAAGTGCTGGAGTTGAAAGCGCGGAATGAAAAACGCGGATGATAAGCGCGCGAGAGCCGGTTCGATGGTGCGCCTGCGCGAGGACGACTGCAATGCTAGTCATGGCCTGGGCGGACCGGCGCATCACGAGTGCGTTGCTGCTGCGCAACTGGGTGGTGGTGTGTACCTGGCGAATGCCGTCGGCGCAGTGGGCCTCGCGCTGATCGTCTACTGGTCCGGGCACGCCGGGATGAACGGGGGCGCGGTCGGGTTGCAGTACGTGAAAATCGCGGTTGCCAAGACGTCGCTGCCCTTCGCCGAGGCGTTCTTCAAGGGCGTGCTGTGCAACCTGCTGGTGTGCCTGGCCGTCTGGCTCGCCATGGCCGGGCGCAGCGTGACCGACAAGTTGCTGGCGATCATCTTTCCCATCTCCGCATTTGTCGCCGCGGGTTTCGAACACAGCGTGGCCAACAAGTACCTCATACCGATGGGCATCCTGCTGCGCGCGAGCGCGCCCCAGGCGCCGGACAGCCTCGACTGGGCGGGTCTTGCCGCCAACCTGCTGCCCGTCACCCTGGGCAACATCGCGGGCGGCAGCGTGCTGGTGGCGCTGGTGTATTTCATCATCTACCGGCACGGCAAGTACGGTTGGTGAGCACCGCGAGTGCGCGTCGCTGATCGCTGCCGCCTGCCACGAGACCAGCGGCAAGCCGTCAGTGGCTATGCGACCGTAGCTCCCGCAAGCGCATTCTCCGTCACAAACTTCGCCAACCAGCGTTTGCGCTTGATCAGGTTCTTGTGCCACTCGGCCTCGATCTCCGGGACCGTCGAGGCCTTGACTGCCGGCGCCGCGAGCAGTGCGTCGCGCCAGGCGCGCAGGTGCGGAAACTTTTCGAGAATGCCGAGCGGCCGCAGCCGGTCCATGAAGGTGTAGCGCTGCAGGAAGGGCGCGTAGGCCGCGTCGACCAGCGAGAGCCTGAGTCCGTTGAAGTAGGGTCCGGCATTGCCGCGCAGGGCGAGCGCGTCCTCGAGCTTGCCGAACGGCCCGGCGATCTTCGCCGAGAGCGAGCTGAACTGTTCGTCCGAGTCGGCGTACGCTGCGCCGGTCACGGCGCCCGAGAACGTCGTCACATAGTCGGTCCAGGCGCGATTGCGCGCGCGTGCAATCGCATCCTCCGGATGCAGGCGCGGTGCCGCGGTCTCGTCGAGGTACTCGGCAATGGCGTTCGATTCGAACAGCGCATCCCGTCCGTCGATCTGCAGCACCGGCACCTTGGCGTGCGGCGAGATGGCGAGGAACCAGGCCGGCCGGTTGTCCACGTCGATGTAATTGATGTCGTAGGCGATCTTCTTTTCCTGCAGCACGATCGCTGCGCGCTGCACCCAGGGGCAGGTTTTGAAGCTGCAGAGCATGAGTCGGGACATGGTTACTCCATTGAAAAGTAAGTGCGGGACAGTGCGGACGCCGGGAAACGATACTCGCAGTTTGCACGAAAATTTGGACGGCGCGTTGACATCGAGTGGCGGGTATTCTTGCATACTCGGTTTACCGACCAACTTATAACACCGAGGAAGACATACCTCATGAGGGAGAAGCGCAACTTTGCGGGATAGTTCGTTACAGCGTAGTGTGCTCACTCCCGAGCTTTACGCAGCCTACCGCGCCACCGACTATGTGGCGCTGAGTTCGCCGCCACTGACACTGAGCATCGACCAGACCTGCCCGGCGCTCGACTTGCTGCTCGCACTATCGGGCAAGCAAGCGGCGGCATTCATTACCGCGTGGAATCCGCATGGTCAAGCCCGGACTCAGGAGCAGAACGACCGGGCTCACCGGGCGCTGCTGGACGAACTGCGGCAGCGGGGCTGTGCCGTGATCGAAGGCGAGGGCAGGGGGCGCAGCCGCGTATGGCCGCCCGAAAGAAGCGTGCTGGCGGTTGGCATCGATCAGGCGGGCGCGGAAGAAGTGGGGCGGCAATTCCGGCAGAACGCCGTCGTGATTCACGAAGTCGGCGGCGTTAGTTGGCTGCTGGTGCTGGTCTAGATGACGTTGTGAGCTGGATCGAAACCAATCGCTTGAAAGGCACGGGGGGTCACGCTGCCTTGACGACCGATGTTGCGGGAATCCGCGGCCGTGCCGTTTGCATTCCTGATCTCTGGATTGCGTGCCTATGCTCTCCTGTCGATTTCCGGAGGAGGCATATTTTCAGGACCCGGGAACGGATGCGTGCATGGTTTATACCATATTTTATCACAAAACACAGGCAAGGATACCGCCGAATGGGCCTGTAATCAGATAAATGTTTAAAATATCAGGCCGCGCAGACGATTCTGTGCAGGTGAGTGGAAGACTGTAAAGGGGGAAAACGATCGTTGTATTGCCGTGAAGCCACAAGCGCGCTCACCAGAATCACGCGTAATATGACCGCCCGCGCACCACGACTGCGCGACAGGAAAAAGGGAGAACAGCAATGAAACGCCTGCTCAACACAGTCTTGCCGCTAGTCCTCGCATCCACCGCATTTTCCGCATGGGCGCAGGGCAAGCCCGACATCACGGAACTGACCGCCACCGAAGCGGCGGCGCTGATCCGCCAGGGCAAGCTCTCCAGCGAGACCCTGGTGCGGGCGCTGATCGACCGGATCGACCGGAAGAAAGATCTCAATGCCTTCATCACCGTGGAGCGCAACGCGGCAATCGCCGCGGCGCAGACGGCGGACTTCATGGCGAAAAAGAAGCAGTTCATGGGCCCGCTGCACGGCGTGCCCATCGTGCTCAAGGACAACCTGCACTTTGCCAACGTGCCCAACAGCGCCGGGACGCCGGCGCTGAAGGACTTCCGTCCGGAGAAGAATGCGCCGGTGGTGGATAAGCTCGTAAGAGCCGGCGCCATCGTTCTCGGCAAGACCAACATGCACGAGCTCGCCTTCGGCATCACCAGCAACAATGCCGCCTTCGGCGCGGCAAAGAATGCCTACGATCCGGCCCGGATTGCGGGCGGTTCCTCGGGGGGTAACGGCACGGCGATCGCCGCGCGCATGGCGCCTGCGGGCCTGGGCACGGACACCGGCGGCTCGATCCGCATTCCCGCTGCCTTGAATGGCATCGCCGGATTCAGGCCGTCGGCGAAGCGTTATTCGCAGGAAGGCATCACACCGATTTCCTCAACGCGGGACACTGCGGGTCCGATGGCGCGCTCGGTGGCCGACCTGGTGCTGCTCGACAGCGTGATCACCGGCGCGAAGGACACGGTGCAGCCGGCCAGTCTGGAGAGGCTGCGCATAGGCGTGGACCGAGCCAGCTTTTTCGACGTGATCGATACGGAGACGGCGGAACTCACCGACCGCGCGCTGTGGTTGTTGCGCTCGCAGGGTGTGGAAGTGGTGGAAATCGAGATGCCCGGGTTTCGCGACCTGGTGAACAAGATGTTCCCGGTGGCCGTCTACGAAACCAGCCGCACGCTGACTGCGTATCTGGCGAAGTACAAGACCGGCGTCAGCCTGCAACAGGTGGCCGCGGGAATCGCCAGTCCGGACGTGAAGGGGATTTTCCAGAACCTGGTGATGCCGGGCGGCAAGGGGTATGTGTCGGATGCGACCTACAAGGAGGCCATCAAGGTGCATATCCCGGCGCTGAAGAAACTCTACGCAGAGACCTTCACCCGATACCGGATTGCCGCCATCGCCTTCCCGACCCTGCCGCTCCCCGCCGCGCCCATCGCCGGCTCGGACAGCATCGTCAAGCTGAACGGCAAGGATGTGCCGACCTTTCCGACCTACACGCGCAACGTGGGTCCCCAAACCAGCGCCGGTGTGCCCAACCTCACCCTGCCCATCGGCCGGACCGCCTCCGGATTGCCGCTTGGTCTCGCGCTTGACGGCCCGATCGGCAGCGACCGCAAGCTGCTCGGCATCGGACTCGCGCTGGAATCGGTGTACGGGCGGCTGCCCGCGCCTTGACCGGTTGGGGCCGGACCAGGAGCAGCGTCGCAGCAAGGCGGGCAGAGGTACACTTGGGCGTTGCGCCTGCGCGCGCAGCGCGTTATCACCAGAATTCGGGAGAACACCACATGAATAAGCTGATTGCCCTCGTAGTTGCCGGCTGCTGCATCGCCCTGCCTGCCGGCGCGGCCGACAAACTCAAAATCGGCTTCATGAGCACCTTGTCTGGACCGGGTGCCGCGCTCGGCATCGATGCGCGCGACGCAATGACCCTCTATCACAAGCTGAACGGCGGCAAGATAGGCGGCCTGCCCGCGGAACTGGTGATTGCCGATGACCAGGTCAATCCCGACATGGGCAAGCAGGTGGTGGAGCGCATGATCAAGCGCGACAAGGTGGACATCATGACGGGCGTGATTTTCTCCAACGTCCTCTACGCCATAGGCCCCACGGTGTTCCAGGAGAAGATGTTCTATCTCTCCAACAACGCCGGTCCCAACGACTGGTCGGGCGACAAATGCAATCCGTATTTCTTCGGCGTGGCCTGGCAGAGCGAGGACGTGCCGGGCGCGATGGGCACCTGGATGAACGACAAGGGCTTCAAGAACGTCTACCTGCTGGCGCCCAACTACCCCGGCGGACGCGAGAACATCAGCGGCTTCAAGCGCTACTGGAAGGGCAAGATCGTCGATGAGGTCTACACCCGCATGGGCCAGCTCGACTTCGCGGCTGAACTCGCCGCGATGCGCGCCGCCAAGCCCGAAGCCGTGTTCATCTTCATGCCGGGCGGCATGGGCATCAACTTTATCAAGCAGTTCGTCGCGGCCGGCATGTCGAAGGACATCCAGCTCGTTGTCCCGGGCTATTCGGCGGACGAGGACACCATCAAGGCGCTCGGCGAAACGCTGTTGGGCGCGTTCAATTCCAGCCACTGGGCGCATGACCTTGACAACGCCGAGAACAAACGCTTCGTCGCCGCGTTCGAGAAGGAATACAAACGCCTGCCCTCGATGTTCGCCGCGCAGGGCTGGGACACCATTGCGTTGATGGATGCCGCGGTGCGCGACGTGAAGGGCAAGATCGAAGACAAGGCGGCATTCAGGAAGGCGCTGGAGGCGGCCAATTTCAAATCGGTGCGCGGCGCGTTCAAATTCAACAAGAACCACATGCCGATCCACGACCTCTACATGCGCGTGGTCAGCAAGGACGCGAAGGGCCGCATCACCAACAAGACCATGGGCAAGATCGTCAGCAACTTCGCCGATCCCTTTGCCGCATCGTGCAAGATGCCCGCGTTGTGATGTGATCCTCAGGGCGGAGCAGGGGCCCCGCCGCGGATGCGGCAGGGATGCGACCCCGGAGGATCACGGCCGGCGCAGCCGGCCTTTGGGTCTGCAAGGGTCTTCGCCGAATGTCGGTGGGGATGCGACCCACGGCCGGCGCAGCCGGCCTTTTTATCGGCGGCCTGAACTGTCCCGTCTTACGGCGTAATCCTCCCCCCGTTGATATGCAGCGTCTGCCCGGTGATGTAGCGCGCGGCATCGCTGGCGAGGAACAGTATCGGTCCGACCACGTCGTCTTCCACGGCGATACGGCCCAGCGGAATCATCGGCAGATACTGGTCGGTCTTGCTCTCGAACCAGTCCCAACTCTTGCGGTCCTCGCCTCCACGTCCCGTGCCGCCGCCCATGAAGGGGGTGAGAATCGCGCTGGGCGCCACGGCATTGGCGCGGATTGACGGCGCGTTTTCCATGGCGAGCGCCTTGGTCAGACCGATCAGGCCGGCTTTCGCCGAGCCGTAGGCGCCGTAGCCTTTCAGCACGCTGACTGCGAGTCCGGAGGCAACGGTGACGATGCTGCCGCCGTCCGCCTCCCGCAACAGAGGCAGGGCGGCACGCGTGACGAGGAATGCGGAGCGCAGGTTGCCGGCCATGATGTCGTCCCATTGCGCGGCGCTGACCTGCTCCAGCGGCCGCGTCGGCACCAGCGCGAAGCCGATCAGAAATATCAGATGGTCGATCGCGCCCCAGGCCGCCTTGATCCGCTCGAAACCGGACGCCACGGAAGATTCGTCGGTGGCGTCGATGGCGAAACCCGTCGCCTTTGCAGGAACGGGATTGCGCTCCAGCGATGACGCAAGGTCGAGCACCGCCACCTGCAAGTTGTTTGCGATGCAGGCGGCAACCACGTGCTTGCCGATGCCGCCGCAACCACCGGCGACGACCATGCGTGAGCCGGCCTTGGGCGCGAGACGGGAAAAATCCGGTACCGGTAACGTGTTGCTCATGCGATCTGCTCCTTGAGAAAAATGGCGCCGCGACGGCGCACTGACCTGCACCGCGCAAGCGGTCTCGGTTGCAACAACACGGGCGCGCCGTGCGCCAGCGAATCGGCTCTCGCGGCCGCCGGCCGCGAACTGTTTCCCGGCCTGTTTCGTTTCAGGCGCGGGCTATACTCGTCCTTCAAAAACAGGAAGGTCTTTCAATTCACGGTTCGACCATGACTGCGAAAAATAATCCAGCCCGGGCAGCTCGCCCGCGCCAGTCTGCGCCGCCGCAAAGCCCGCGATTCGTCCTGGACCGCCATCTGTTCTATCTTTTCGGCCAGGCACTGGGCCGGCGCGACAAGTCGCTCGCGAAAGCGCTGGCGCCGTTCGACATGACGGTGCCGCGCTGGCGCATCCTCGGCTCCCTGCACAGCAACCCGGGTTGCTCACTGACCCGGCTCGCCGAACTGACCGCGGTCGATCGCACCACCGCCATGCGCACCGTGGAGGGCATGCGCCGCGACGGCCTGGTGGTGCGCGACTCCGATCCGCTGGACAAGCGCTCCAGCGTGGTTTCGCTGAACGTCAAGGGCAACAAGCTGTTCGAGCGCGTCTATCCCGTGGTTTTCGAGCATAACCAGCGCGCTGTCAGGGGGCTCGATCGCAGCGAGGTCGAGCAATTCCGCCGCACCCTGCGCCATATCATCGACAACCTCTAGTCCACCGACTGCCGTTGCAGGCGCAGCGACGCTATGCCCGCTGCGTCGCGGCTTCCTGTTCCAGCCGGCGGGCGACCATGCGCCGCGCCAGGTTCTGGCCCTTGTCGTTCAACAGATGCACCACGGGCCGGCCGGCATTCTTTTTCATGGTCTGGTGTACGGCCTCGATGGCGACCCGGTCCTGCTCGAAAATACCGCGGACCGTATCGACCAGTTTCTTCGAGAGTTCCCCGTCCTCGCGCACGAACTTGCGGGAGAACGCCCAGAAATACCAGGTCGAGTCTTCGCTTTCCGGCGTGATCGCGTTCAGGTTGCAGCCTTCCACGCCGGCGCTGCGCTTCCCCTGCGGAACGCCGGTGCCGGTGGGCGCGACTCCGACATCCAGGACCAGGTTCGCAGGCGGAGCGAAGTTGATGATCTGCCAGCGGTCGGCCGACACGTCGCGGCCCAGCTTGAGGTGGAGCATCTTCTTCCAGAACGGCGCCGGCTCGTGGTCGATCATGAGGCGCTGCACGGTTACGGTGTCCTCGCCGGAGGTCACTTCGATCGGATGCTCAACCACCGCCTGGTTGCCGAGACTGTCGCGGTGAATGTAGGTCTCGTGGGTGAGATCGAGCAGATTGTCGCTGATCAGCTCGTAGTGTCCCTTGATATAGGTGGTGCCACCGCCCGAGGTCCAGTCCGGGTGATCGTTGCGTTCGAACATGTCCGGCACCAGCGCCGGGTCGGCGCGGTCCGCGTCGCCCGGCCATACCCAGATCCAGCCGTGCCGCTCCACCACCGGATAGGCGATGACCCGGGCGCCGGGGGGGATGAAGTCCTGCGCCGGCACCTCCACGCATAGTCCGGCGCCGTCGAAGCGCATGCCGTGATAGCCGCAGCGCACCGTGCTTTGCTCCATCCACCCCTGAGACAGCGGCAACTGGCGGTGGCAGCAACGGTCCTCCAGGGCCACTGCCCGACCCGCTGCATCGCGAAAAAACACCATTTCCTTGGCGCAGATGGTGCGCGCCAGCAGCTTGTCGGAAGCCACTTCCGCGGGCCATGCCGCAACGTACCAGGCATTGAGGATGAAGGGCATGTCGGTCGACCTCCTGTTGCAGTTGCGCGCGTTGCCGGTTTCGGCCCGCCGGCAGCGGCTGTCGATGCGTGCCGAGCGTGCTGCTTGTGACAATTGCGTGCGTTTGCACGCAATTGAAGTGGATCATACAATGGGCGCTGCTGTCAACGCGGCAACGACGCATGGGCATTCATCTCAGGAGGTACACTATCGGGTGTTCCGTAACAAGTGAAAAAACGATTTCATTCGTCCTGAGTCTGTCCAGGGAGAGTCGCCGTTCGTCTCGATCCGTTCAAAGAAAATTCGCCGTTCGCCCTGAGCTTGTCGAAGGGCAGCCGGGCTTCGACAGGCTCAGCCCGAACGGTGTCATGTATATTGAAAAGGTCTATAGCCCGGGTTCGAGGCGCTCTTCACCGATGTTCGAGCCCGCTGCCAGTCCGCCGTTCCAGTCCGCTGTTCCAGTTTTTGGGGAGAGAGTGAAATGAAAAAAGCGATAGCAGCATTGATTGCCGGCTGCAGCCTTGCGCTGCCGGTCACGGCGGCCGACCGGGTCAAGGTCGGTTTTATCAGCACGCTTTCCGGACCGGCAGGCGCAATAGGCGCCGATGTCCGCGATGGATTTAACTTGCTGATCAAGATGAACGCCGGCAAGCTGGGCGGACTGCCCGCTGAAGTCAGCGTCACCGATGACGGCGTCAATCCCGAGACCGGCAAGCAGGCGGTCGAGCGCATGCTGAAGCGCGACCGGGTCGATTTCATGACAGGCATCGTGTTCTCGGCAGTGCTCTTGCCGGTGCTACCGGCCATCCTGGAATCGAAGACCTTTTATCTCAGTCCCAACACCGGCCCCGAGGACTACGCCGGCGCCAAATGCAATCCGTACTTCTTCGCCGTCGCCTGGCAGAACGAGGATCTCGCCGCCGCGATGGGCACGTTCGTCAACGAAAAGGGATTCAAGAACCTGCAACTGATCGCGCCGAATTACCCGGGCGGGCGCGAAACCCTGAACGGCTTCAAGCGCACTTTCAAAGGCAAGTACACCGAGACCTATACCAAGCTCGGCCAGCTCGATTACGCCGCCGAACTCGCCGAGATGCGCGCCGGCAAGCCGGACGCGTTGTTCATGTTCCTGCCGGGCGGGATGGGCATCAACTTCATCAAGCAGTTTGTCGCAGGCGGCCTGTCGAAGGATGTCCAGCTGTTCGTCCCGGGTTACTCGGCGGACGAGGACTCGATCAAGCCGCTGGGGGAGACCCTGCTTGGCACCTTCAATACCAGCCAGTGGGCGCACGACCTGGACAATGCGGCCAACCGTAAATTCGTCGAGGCCTTCCAGAAGGAACACAAGCGCCTGCCGACGATGTACGCGGCCCAGGGTTACGACACGGCGCAGTCGCTGGATGCGGCGATACGCGACGTGAAGGGCAAGATCGAAGACAAGGCGGCGCTGCGCAAGGCGCTGGAGGCGGCCCGTTTTGCTTCAGTGCGCGGCAATTTCAAATTCAACAAGAACCATTACCCGATCCACGACATCTACATGCGCGTGGTAGGCAAGGACGCGCAAGGGCGTATCACCAACCGCACCATAGGGACGGTGGTGAAGAATTTTGCGGATCCGTTTGTCACGTCATGCAAGATGCCCGTTTGAGTATTTGACTACTGGGGCTCAGTGGTGGCCGGTGCTCTGCGAAACGGAGTGCTTGCTTCGCTTGGCGGGGTACCGGGTTATATCAAAGGCCCGCTTTGCGGGCCGTAAGGCCTGCGGGGTCGCATCCCCGCCGCATCCGCGGCGGGGCCCCTGCTCCGCCCTCCGGCCTTACACCCAAATCTGCAACACATATTCGTAGGCGGCCTGGGCGTTGAACATGTCGACGCGCTGCAGGTGGATCCGGTAACCATCGGCGGACTTGACCAGGTGGTGACGATAGGTTCCGCCGAAATGCCGCAGATCGTCGCGGCGCAGTTCCATCATGTGGAAGCGCGAGGTGACGTGCACCTCGCCGTTCGCTTCGACACTTTCTATTTCGACATTCGACACCACGTGGTTGGTGGCCCATTCGGCCGCCTGTGACCAGGCGCGCGGGTGCTGCAGGCGCTTCATGCGCACCGTCATCAGGTCAGGGTCTTCGATGAAGATGGCCGGCTGGCCTTCCCAGGTGGTGTAGTGCGGCGCGGGCGGCATCCAGTAGAGGCCGTCTTCGGCGAACAGATCGATGTAATCCTGCCAGCGCTTGTTGTCGAGCATGCCTGACTGGCGATACAGGAACTGTTCGATGTCGCGCTGCAGTTCGAAGGCGACCTGCGGAGCGACCTGCGGGGCGACCTGCGGGGTGACCCGCGCGTGTGTGCTATCGGCGCGATGCGCCGGCTCACGCGGCGTGCGGGTCGCCATCGCACGCACATCCGATTCGGTCGTCTGATTCGCCATGATCACGCCTGCGCAGACATGTATTTTTTCCAGGCGCGGAACTGGTTGCGCAGCGGCGCTTCGGACAGGCCCTCGCGGGTCTGGATGACATCGCCCCGGATTTCGTCCTGCCCGTAATTGCGGTGAAACGACAGCCAGTCGATGCCTTCTGCCTTCAGGCCGCGCTGCACCCGGTTCCAGTTTTCCAGGTCATCGGCGTTCACCATGGTGGCCGGCGAATTCACCAGGTTGTAATACCAGAGCGAGCGACGGTAAATCGCCTCAGGCGCGCCTTTCAGCCGGAAGTGCCAGATCTCGGACAGCGTCTTGTCGCAGGAAATCGGGCGCAGCGCGCGCAACTGCTGCAGCGGTGATTGCACCGACAGCACCGGGTAATAAATCACGTGATGGATGTTGACCGAAAGGATCTCTTCCTTGCGTTTCTCGCCGACCGCTTTGGCGAGCAGGCGTTCGTGCTCCAGCGAGTCGGGATCCTTGGGGCGCAGCGCCATATAGCCTCCCAGCACCGAATGCCCTTGCGGGTAGTTTGCCGTCTGCAGCAGTTCGTTCCAGCGCTGCGTCGGCCAGGTGAACGCCGAGAGCATGTGGTACTGCATCGGGCGTTCGCCGCGCTTCCTGAAAATCTCGTCTTCGACTTCCAGCGCCGCCCGGCCGGTCGACTCGTGGGTCACCATCGGATGCGATACGTCGAGCTGGTTTTCCAGGAACAGTTTCCAGTTCGATTGCTGCATGACGCGGTAACAGTTCGGCACGACTTCGACTTCGCCCTCGGGCGAGCGGTCGCACATGTCGTCGAATCCGGTTTTCGCCTGTCCCAGCCAGTCAAGCAGCGAGGGGCCGTCACCGGCGAGACTGGCGAAGACGAAGCCGCGGTAGGACGCCATGCGTGGCGCGTGCGCCATGCTGAACTGCGGGTCCGCCAGGCTGAGACGCGTGCCGTCGTAGCCTTTCAGGTGCGGAATCGAATCCAGCCGGCCGTCGAGGTCGAAGCGCCAGCCGTGATACGAGCACGCGAACGCGTTCTCGGCATGGCCATGCAGGCTCGCGCACAGCTTGATGCCGCGGTGCGGGCAGCGGTTGTAGAACACATGCACCTTGTTCTTCGCGTCGCGCACCAGCACCATGGGCTGGCGGCCGATGTCGAAGGTCCAGTAATCGCCGGGCTTGGGCACCTGCGATTCGTGCCCCGCATACACCCAGGTTTTCTCGAAGATGTTTTTCAGCTCGAGTTCGAAGACCCCGGGATCGGTGTAGCAGAGGCGGTGGACGCGATCCGGTTCGACCAGCTGGTCGGGGGTGGGAATGCGCTGGTGCGCCATGGGCGGCTCCTTCGAATCAGCGGGTACTGTCTCGACGCGACTACGGACGACAACGGGTGGCGCACCTGGCGAGGAGCGTGCGCTGCTCGCCAAGCGCCACCCGGCTACTTGACCGCGATTACCGCGATCTCGACGAACATCTGCGGATTGGCGAGCTGTGCCGAAATGCAGGCGCGCGCCGGCAGGTTGGCGGGATCGACCCAGGCAATCCAGGCCTCGTTCATCTCGTCGCGATAACGAATGTCGGGAACCCAGATGGTTGCCGAGACGATTTTCGACTTGTGGCTGCCCGCAGCAGCGAGTAGCGCGTCGATCTTGGCTAAAACCTCTGCCGTCTGCGCTTTGACCGAGGCCGGCAGTGTGTCGGGGGTGGTGCCGGCGACATAGACCATGCCGTTCGCCTCGACTGCGCCGGAAAGGATTTTTGAGGGTTTATGACGGACGATGCTCATGTGGTTCTCCTTGGGTAATTGGACAATTATCGGTGAGGCGGGTGATTCGGGTAGCTGGGGTTTGTCTTGGAGCGGAGCGGGGGCGTGCTCCGCTTGGCGGAGTGCCGAGGGATATCAAAGGCCCGCTTTGCGGGCCGTAAGGCCTTCGGGGTCGCATCCCCGCCGCCTCCGCGGCGGGGCCCCTGCTCCGCCCTCTTGCCTTACACCCATATCTGCAACACATACTCGTAGGCTGCTTGTACGTTGAACATGTCGACGCGTTGCACCTTGATGCGATAGCCGTCCTTTGTTTTTGTCAGGTGGTGACGATAGGTGCCGCCGAAATGGCGCAGATCGTCGCGGCGCATTTCCATCATGTGAAAGCGCGAGCGCACGTGCAGGTCGCCATTGGCCGCGGTCTGTTCCATGACGACGTTCGACACCACGTGGTTGGTCCCCCATTCGGCCTGCTGCGACCAGGCATTGGCGTGGGTGACGCGCTTTTGCCGGACCGTCATCATATCCTTGTCCTCGATGAATATGGCCGGCATGCCTTCCCAGTGCGTGTGTTCGGGCAGCGAGGGCATCCAGTAGACGCCGTCGTCGGCGAACAGGTCGAGATAGGCCTGCCACTGCTTGCCATCGAGCAATTCGGACTGGCGATAGAGGAATTGTTCCACCTCGCGCTGCACGTCCTGCGCGCGCCTGTCCATCGCTTGCTTCGCCGAGGTTCGCTTGGTCACGGATCTATTTGTCGCGAGCCGCTTCGCCACGGCTCGCTTCGCCGCCGGTCGCTTCGCCGCCGGTCGCTTCGCCGCCGATCGTATCGCCGCCGGTCGTTTCGCCGCCGGTCGCTTCGCCGCTGATCGTTTTACCCCCGGTCGCTTTGCTTTCCTGGTTGCCATGCTTACTTCTCCGCCGTCATGAATTTCCGCCAGGCACGGAACTGCGCTCGCATCGGCGCTTCCGAGCAGCCGTTGGTCGAGCGGATGACCGAGCCGTCATCCTTGTCGCGGCCATAGTCGCGGTGAAAGCTCACCCAGTCGCCGCCGTCCGATGAGAGGCCCCACTGTCCGCGCTGCCAGTTCTCCAGGTCGTCCGCGTTGACCATGGTCGCCGGCGAATTGACGAGGTTGAAGTACCACAGCGCGCGGCGGTAGATCGCCTCGGGCGCGCCGACGAGCCGGAAATGCCAGATCTCGGAGAGGGTGCGGTTCGCCGCCTGCGGGCGCAGCACGCGCAACTGCTGCAGCGGCGACTGGATCGATACGCCGGGATAGAGCAGGCAGTGGTGGATGTTGCGCGACAGAAACTCTTCCTTCTTCTTCGCCCCGTAGGCCTTCTCCATCATGGCTTCGTGTTCGAGCGTGTCGGCATCGGTCGGGCGCAGTCCCATGTAGCCGGTGAGGACGGTGTGGCCGTAGGGATAGCCGATGGTCTCCAGCAGGTCCCACTTGTCGAAGGGCGTGGTGAACGCGGAGAGCATGTGATAGTGCAGCGGCGTCTCGCCGGTTTCGCGCACGATCTTGCGCTCGACTTCGGCGGCTGCCTGGCCGGTCGACTTGTGCGTGGAGGACGGGTGCACCGCGTCGATCTGGTTCTCCATGAAAAACTTCCAGTTGGAACGCTGCACCACGCGGTTGCACGGGAACACCACTTCCACCTTGCCGACCGGCGAGCGGTCGCACATGTCGTCGATGGCGACCTTCGCCTCGCCCATCCATTCGAGCAGGGACGGGCCCTCTGGTGACAGCTTGGCGAAAATGAAGCCGCGATACGAATCGCTGCTGGCCGCCTTTTTCATGTGGAAGGCCGGATCGTCCTTGCTGAATCCGGTCTCGCGATAGCCTTTCTCCAGCGGCACCGACTCCAGCGTGCCGTCGTGGTGGTAGTGCCACGAATGATAGGGGCAGGTTAGGCCGTCGGGCGAATGGCCGTGGCGGCTGCCGCACACCTGCACGCCGCGATGCGGGCAGCGGTTGTAGAGCACCGTAATTTCGCCCTCCTTCGATGCCTTGGTGGGCTCGCCGCGCACCATCACCATCGGCTGGCGACCGATCTGGAACGTCCAGTAGTCGCCTGCTTTCGGAATCTGCGATTCGTGTCCGCAGTACTGCCAGGTCTTTTCGAAAATGTTCTTGATCTCGAGATCGAATATGTCGGGATCGGAATAACACAGCCGATGGACCCGGTCGACCTCGACCAGCTTTTCAACATTGGGAATTCGCTCGTGCAGCACCGGGACCTCCTCGACGTGGCGGTGAATACAGGGCGCGGAACGCGCCGCCAGCCGAAAAAGATACCCCCCTCAATCATACTAATCAACAACGCCAACGACATTTTCAATAACTTCCAGTTATGGACAGATCCGCCGTGGCACTCTAGGCTTCACTCTGGACAACATCGGGGAAGACCATGGACCTGCGCCAGATAAGGCAGTTTCTTGCTGCGGTAAAGCACGGCAACCTTACCCTGGCCGCGGCGGAACTCAACGTGTCCCAGCCGGCCTTGTCCAAGAGCATCAAGCTCCTCGAGCAGAGTCTGGGCGTGAAATTGCTGGAGCGCGGCCGCTTCGGCGTCAGCCCGACGGCCTTCGGCGTGGCGTTGGCCGGCCACGGCAAAGTGATCAATGCGGAAATCCGCCATGCCGAGTCGGAAATCGAGGCGCTGCGCGGCGCACGCCGCGGGCACGTGCTGATGGGCTGCGGGCCCACCGAAGCGACGCGGCTCCTGCCGCTCGCGGCGACCCGGCTGCTCAAGTCCAATCCGGCGCTGGAACTGTCGGTGATCGACGGACTGAACGAAACACTGATGCCGCTGGTGCGCCAGGGCGAGATCGACTTCGCCCTGTCATCGGTCCCGGTCACGTCTTCCGATCCCGATCTGATCCACGACAGCCTGTTTACCGAGACAGCCTGCGTGGTGGCGCGCGCCGGGCATCCGCTCACGCGCCGGCGCGCATCCGGTCCGATGCTGCGGCCAAACGAGCTGGCTGGATTTCCCTGGATCCTCGCGCGCCGGCACGAACTGGAGCGGCGCGCGCTGGACGAAGTGTTTACCGTCGCGGGACTGGCGCCGCCCGAAGCGGCTATCGAAACGACCTCCACGGTGCTGATGAAAGCGGCGGTACTGCTCTCCGATTTCCTGACGTTCCTGCCGCGCGAACTGATGTACTGGGAGGAGCGGGTCGGTCAGCTGGTGGTGCTCAACGTGAGCGCGCCGAGCTGGACGCGCTCGGTGGGCATCACCCGCCGGCGCCGCGGCGCGCTGTCTCCCGCGAGCCGCGCGCTGGTCGAGGCGCTGACCGCTGCCAGCGCCGAACTTGCGGCCCGGCCGGTGGTGCGGCGGCGTGGCGCCGACGCGTGAATAAAGGCAGCGACTGCAGGCACGTGGTCATCGACGGAGCAAGGCGCTATCCGACGCCGGCCATGGTGTGCCGCCGCTAACCCACCTTTGCCTTCAGGTCTTTCATGAGCAGAAACAGGTGGAACGGATCTGTCGGGCTCGTCTCAAATTCCCAATTCTGGTACCACCGTCTGGCAGGCTCATCTTTGGCATGCACCAGCAACGCACGAATCCCGGCGATGTCAGCCGCTTGCGCAGTTCGCTTCAAGGCGTCCTTGAGCAATGCCGCTCCGAGCCCAACGCGTTGGTGTTGAAGATCCACGGCGAGTCGGGCCAGGATCATCACGGGCACCGGATGTTGTGGCATGCCTTTGACCACTCTGGGCGCAGCGCTCGCCGAATCGACACTTCCCACCGTGAGGCTGTAAAACCCGGCGACAACTCCCGAATGGCAACAGACGTAGGTTTGTGCGCCGTTCGACTTCTCACTGGTCAGCGCAAATCGCTGCAAGAATTGGTTCAGCGCAGCCTGTCCGCAATCGAAGGACTCGACCGCATCCGCCACCCGCAGTTTGCGAATCGGCTCGTAACCCTGCAAGTTCAACCAAGCAGGCCCGGTTTTGAGAGTAGTTTCCTGAGTCTGGGTTTGGCGCTTACCGGTTTGTCCAGGGCAGTCTGAAACTCCCGCCATTTTTCCGGGGACAGCTCAAAGCGCGTGCGATCCGCCAGCGTCTGGTTTGCAGCAATGATGCCCGCATCCAGCAAGAACTCGCTGACGTTCTTGTGCGCCACGCGAGCCGCCTCCTGTAGCAGTTGCTTGACAGGGGGGCTGGCACGAACATCGATGCGCTCGGATTTGGAATGGATTACGGCGGTCATGGACAACCCTTTTTGACAGGATTCCTCCATGTTATCGTCCGGACATCGTCACGACAAGGATTTATGGCGACCCCCGTACTCGTGACGCGCCACCATCGCGCGCGCATCGCACCCTCTTACATGGAACTTGTCAAATATAGTATTGAAACTACCTGAAAGCATCCGCCGTCAGGGCACTTCAGCGAAGCAAATTACCGAATTGTCGCTATACGCCGAGGTAGCGGTGCCACAATCCCTGGTCGGCGCTCAAGGCCGCGGAGGTGCCCTGCCAGGCGACGCGCCCGCGCTCGACGATGGTGTGATGGTCAGCGATGCGGATGAGGCGCTGCACGTACTTGTCGATCACCAGTATGGTTTGTCCGGCATTCTTCAGCGTCGCCAGGCAGTGCCAGATTTCCTCGCGGATCAGCGGCGCCAGGCCCTCTGTGGCCTCGTCCAGGATCAGCAGATGGGGATTGGTCATCAGCGCACGGCCGATGGCGAGCATTTGCTGTTCGCCGCCGGAGAGCTGATTGCCCATGTTGTTCGAGCGCTGCGCCAGGTCGGGGAAGAATTCGAACACCCTGGCCAGCGTCCACGGCTCGCGCGTGCCGCTGCGGTTGTCCGCGAACGCGACCAGATTCTCGCGCACGGTCAGGTTGGGAAATATCTGGCGGCCTTCCGGCACCAGCGCCACGCCGCGCCGCGCAATGCGGTCGGAGGATTCGCGCTCGATGCGCTCGCCGCGAAAACTGATCGCGCCGCCCCGCGCCGCGGTCATGCCCATGATGGAGCGGATGGTGGTGGTCTTGCCCATGCCGTTGCGGCCGAGCAGGGTGGCGACTTCGCCTTCGCGAATCGCAAAGTCGATGCCGAACAGCACCTGGCTTGCGCCGTAGGCGGTTTCCAGGCCCTCCACTTTCAGCAGGGGTTCGCTCACGGTGATGTTCCCTCACCCCCTGCCCCTCTCCCGCGGGGAGAGGGGAGGATTCCCGCACACCCTGCGCGTGATGGAGGTTGCGCGTCGCTTGCACCGGGCAATTGCCGTTCGCCCGCGGCCGCGGACGGGAGGATCAAGCCGCTCGCGCTCACAGCGATTCCTCCTCGCCGAGATAGGCGCGCTTCACGTCGGCATTGGCACGGATCTCGTCGGGCTTGCCGGTGGCGATCACGGCGCCCGATACCAGCACCGATATACGATCGGCGAGCCGGAACACGGCGTCCATGTCGTGTTCGATGAGCAGCACCGCAAGCGGGGCCGCGCCCGAGGCGTGCAGGGTCGAGCCTTTGAGCTGCATGACGAGCGCGATGATGCGCTCGGATTCCTCGGGGCCCATGCCGGCCATCGGCTCGTCGAGCAGCACCAGCTTCGGCCTTGTGGCGAGGGCCAGGCCGACTTCGAGCTGGCGCTGTTCGCCGTGCGCAAGGTTGGCCGCGAGCACGCCGCTGCGCCCGGCCAGCCCCACCTGTTCGAGCAGCGCCCGGGCTTCGTCGAACAGCGCGGTTTCCGCGGCGAGCGGCTTCCAGAAACGCAGGCTGGTGCCGCTGCGCGCCTGCACGGCGAGCGCGATGTTGTCGAGCACGCTGAAATTCTTGAAGATGCTGGTGATCTGGTAGGAGCGCGCCAGGCCCAGGTGCACGCGTTCGTGCGCCGAGCGGGCTGTAACATCGGCGCCGTCGAACAGGATGGCACCGCTGTCCGGCGACAAGGCCCCGGACAGCTGGCCGATGATGGTCGTCTTGCCCGCGCCATTCGGACCGATCAGCGCGTGTATCTCGCCCGGCTCCACCCCCAGCGAAACATTGTCCGTCGCCAATAGTCCGCCGAAGCGCTTGGTCAATCCGCGGACATCGAGCAACGCCATCTCAATGTCCTTTTGCTTGCGCGCGGCGCGAAAATGCCCCGGCGATGCCGCGCGGGGCGAACAGCACGATGACGAGCAGGATGATGCCCACCGGCAGCTGCCAGTAGATGGTGTACACCGAGAGCACTTCTTCGAGCACCAGCATCACCAGCGCACCGACCGCCCCGCCATAGTGATAGCCGACGCCGCCGAGTATCACCATGATCATCAGGGTGCCGGACAACGTCCATTCCATCAGCTTCGGGCTGACGAAGCTGTTCTGGTTGGCGAGCAGCGCGCCGGCCAGCCCGCACAGCGCCCCGGCAATGACAAAGCAGATCAGCTTGTAGCGGTAGGTGGGAAAACCGATGGTTTCCATGCGCGTCTCATTCTCGCGTATCGCTTCCACCACCCGGCCGAAGCGCGCGTGGATCAGCCGATGCAGCAGATACAGGCTCAGCACCAGGAAGACCAGCACGACATAGTAAAACGTCACATCGTTCTTGAGGTCGATGCCGAATCCCACATCCGATCGCGCTGGCATATTGAGGCCGTCCTCGCCGCCATAGGCTTTCAGCGAAATGAAGATGTAGTACATCATCTGCGCAAAGGCCAGCGTAATCATGATGAAGTACACGCCGTGGGTGCGCAGCGATATGGCGCCGATCGCCAGCGCGAACAGGCCCGAGACGACCACCGCGGCGGGCCAGCTGATCCAGGCGCTCGCGACACCTTCCGCCATCAGGATGCCGACCACGTAGGCGCCGGCACCGAGGAAGGCGGCGTGGCCGAAGCTGATCATGCCGCCATAGCCGAGGATCAGGTTGAGACTGGTTGCGGCGATGGCGTAGATCATGATGCGGCTGCCGAAGCCGATGTAGAACGCCTCGTCGAGGCTGTTCATCGCGATCGGAAAGGCGATCAGCAGCACCAGCATCGCCAGGGCAAAGATGCGCTCGCGCGTCAATTGCATGGTTTCATTGCCCGCTCAGCCGCGCGCCGGGAACAGGCCCTGCGGTTTCCAGAACAGCACCGCGGCCATCAGCACGTAGATCAGGATGGAGGCGACCGCGGGCCCGAGGCTGGACGCATAGGTGGGCGGCAGGAATTCGCGGAACAGGTGCGGCAGGAAGGCGCGGCCTATGGTGTCCACCATCCCTACCAGCAGCGACCCGACCAGGGCGCCGCGTATCGAGCCGGTGCCGCCGATGACGATGACGACGAAGGCGAGTATCAGGATGCTTTCCCCCATACCGACCTGCACCGCCAGGATGGGCCCGAGCATTGCGCCGGCAATCGCGCACAGCCCTGCGCCGAATCCGAACACCAGGGTGAACAGGGTCTTGATGTTGACCCCCATGGCGGTCGCCATTTCGCGGTTCGACGCACCGGCGCGCACCAGCATGCCGGCTCGCGTGCGGGTGACCAGGAAGAACAGCAGAATCGCAACCGCGAGCCCGGCCGCGATGATGGCAAGCCTGTAGGACGAGTAGCTCATCCCGGGGAGCAGGTCCACCGGTCCGGAGAGCGCCGCGGGTGTATTCAGCATGATGGGCTGCGCCCCCCAGATGATGCGCACCAGTTCGTTGGCAATGAGCAGCAGCGCGAAGGTCGCGAGCACCTGCGTCAGGTGGTCGCGCTGGTACAGCCGCCTCAGGAGGGACACCTCGAGCAGCATGCCGACGATTGCCGTGGCGACAATGGCGAGCGGCAGCGACAGGAGGAACGACCCGGTGGCCTCCACCAGGCTCGCCATCAGGTAGGCGCCCACCATATAGAGCGACCCGTGCGCGAGGTTGATCATGTCCATGATGCCGAATACCAGCGTCAGACCCGCGGCGAGCAGAAACAGCATCAGGCCGAATTGCAGGCCGTTGAGGGTCTGTTCGAGGATGAGGATTCCGGACATGCTGGTGCTCGCTCGCTTTTCAGGGCAGGCCGGGTGACAGCTTCACCCCCGGCATCGCGGCGCGCTGGCTATTTCAGCGCGCATTCCTTCGCATAAGCATCCGCATGATTGGTGAAAATCGTGCCGAGCTGCTTGTTGGTGATGCGGCCCTTTGCATCCTTGCCGATGACGCGCAGGTAGTAGTTCTGTATGGGGAAGCCGTTGTTGTTGATGGTGTAGTCCCCGTGGGTCGATTTCGCCTTGACCGTCTTCAAGGCCTTCATCAGCGCCTCGCGGTCTTCGACTTTGCCTTTCACCGCGCGCACCGCGGCGTCTATGCGCAGCGCGGTATCGTAGCCTTGCGATGCATACAGGGAGGGCTGGCGCTTGTATTCCCTTTCGAATTCCGGAACGAAGCGCTGGTTCTCCGCATTGTCCATGTCGGGCGACCACTGGCTGGTGTTGAAAATCCCCAGCATCGGTTCACCCACGGCTGGAATGGTGTCCTGGTCGGCGGAGAACCCCGGCAGTATCAATGTCATGTCTTTCGACAGTCCGGCGGCGACGAATTGCTTGACGAAGTTGATGCCCATGCCGCCCGGCATGAACACATATACCGCCTCCGGTTTTGCCGCGCGCAACTGGGCGAGCTCGGCCGCGAAGTCGAGTTGGCCCAGTTTCATGTAGACCTCGTCGGCGACCTTGCCCTTGTAGAAGCGCTTGAATCCGGTGAGGGCGTCTTTGCCTGCCGGGTAGTTGGGCGCCATGAGGAAAGCGTTCTTGTAGCCTTTGTTGGTTGCGTGCTGGCCGGCCGCTTCATGGTTGGCGTCGTTTTGCCAGGCGGCCGATACGAACCAGGGACTGCAGCCTTTGCCCGCCAGTTGCGACGGGCCGGCATTGGCGGAAATGAACGGTGTTTTCGCCTCGAAGGCGGCAGGCGCCGCCGCCAGCAGGATGTTGGAGTAGATGATCCCGGTCACAATATCGACACGGTCGCGCTTGATGAAGCGATCGACGATCTGTTTTCCCGACTCCGGGTTGAACTGGTCGTCGGTAATCATGATTTCCGCCGGCAGCCCGCCGAGTTTGCCGCCGAGATGCTTCACCGCCAGATTGAAGCCATCGCGCACATCGATGCCGGGCGCGCCGGCGGGTCCCGACAGGGTCGTGACCAGCCCGATTTTCACCTTGTCGGCGGCCTGCGCTGAAAAAACGGCGGCAGTCGCCAGCAGCGTGGCCAATCGCGCAGCACATTGCAGTGTATTCATGATGACCTGTCCTTTTTCACGACGATATGTGCCCATTATAGCTGCCGTTGTTTCAAATTCCGGTAGCCGCAGAGCGTGGCGCCCGGCGAAAGAGGCCGATATCAGTGCCGCGCCCGGGGACGGAGGATGCGCGCATCCACTGACTTATTGACCCGCTCCATGAAGCTTCATAGACTGTA
The DNA here is from genome assembly GCA_009693435.1 of Betaproteobacteria bacterium. Next base: position 94,392 of record SHXF01000002.1, read on the forward strand.
GTCAGCGCAGTCGACACGGCGCAGTTCATACGGGCGCCGTTGACACGGGCGCAGTTGACACAGATTCCGCTGCGGATCGTTCAGATCGTTATAGAGGAGCCGACATGTTCGTTCGTAACGCTTGGTATGTCGCAGGTTGGGACCATGAGGTGGGCCGGACGATGCGCCGCCGCCTTATCCTGAATGAGCCGGTGGTCCTGTTTCGCCGTGAAGACGGGGTGCCGGTGGCGCTGGAAGATCGCTGCGCGCACCGCCAGGCGCCGCTTTCGGCGGGCAAGCTGATCGGTAACATCGTCGAGTGCCCGTACCACGGCCTGCAATATGACCACACTGGCGCCTGCACGCGGGTGCCGAGTCAGGACCGCGTCCCCGCCTCTTGCCGCGTGAAAACGTATCCGGTGGTGGAACGCAATCGCTGGATCTGGATCTGGATGGGCGATCCGGCCAAGGCCAATCCGGATCTGATAGAGGACTTTCACTGGATAGACGATCCCGACTGGCGCTATGGCGGCAGCAGCATGCATGTCGAGGCGCACTACCTGTTGCTGGTGGAGAACCTGCTGGACACCACCCACCTTGCTTTTCTCCATCCCACCTCCCTGGGCACGGACGACTTTGCCCGCTCGGAGATGGTGGTGACACGCGAGGGCGACCGCATCAACGTGAACCGCTGGCTCATGGATCGCCCGCCTGCGCCGTTCCACAAGAAAATGGGCAGTTTTCCCGATGGCATGCACGTCGACCGCTGGCAGCTTGCGACCTACGGTCCGCCCTCATTCGTGAAACTGAACATCGGCTCCGCGCCCACGGGCACCGGTGCCCGCGAGGGCAACCGCAGCCAGGGCATCGATATGTGGAACCTGAATGCCATCACCCCCGAGACCGACAAGACGACGCATTACTTCTGGGCGCAGGCCTACAACTTCCGGCTGGACCAGCGTTGGTTCTCCGACCTGGTGCGCCAGCAGATCAACGGCGCCTTCACCGAGGACCTCGGGATGATCAAGTCGCAGCAGCAGAACATGGACCTGGGTCCGAGCCCGGCTGTCACGCTCGGGCAGGACAAGGGGTGGATCGCGATGCGCCAGATCGTGGCGCGGCTGATCGCTGAGGAGCAGGCGGCGAAGTCGCCTGTTGTGGCGTCTGAAAGAGGGGCGGTAGCGGTCTGAGCCAGTCGCAGCTGGCTACCTGGCCGCAAACTCGACCGGAGGTACGGTACGGAGTTTGCGCGCGAGACGGGCAAAATCACGATCAAAGGTCTCGACGCGCGCCGCACCATGCGACGAAGCGGCAATCATCGCATCGCCGAAATCCATGCCTCCCTTGTACCAGGACAGCGCCCGCTCGGTCACTGCGCGCTCCTCGATAGAGACACGCTGCAAGCTGAGCAAGCCGTCGAGCGCACGGGCGATGTCAGCGCGCGGACTGCGGTAGTAGCTCTCCAGCGTATATACCACTTCAGTCAGCGCGGCGCGGGTCACGAAACAGTCGTTCGCGGCGATGATTTCCAGTGCCCGCGGGGACAGCGCTGGATCGTCCTTCAGCAGATAGCGCAGCACGATGCTGGTGTCGATACTGATCATCGCGATGTCCTGCGCTTGTGCTCCTTGCGCGCGGCTGTTGCCCGTACCGCACGTGCAATATCCGCTTCCGACGCCGCACGACGCCGTGTCTTGAGGATGCCGTACACGTCCTCCGGTGCGACGCGTTTGCCGGCCCCAATGGGGTGCAGCAGTATCCCTTTCGCCGTGCGCTCGAACGCCATCTCGCTGCCGACGCGAATCTGCTCGGCCTCGCGCACGCGGCGCGGGATCACGACCTGCCACTTGCTCGAAACCTTCGACGTATCCACGGGGATGCTCCTGAGTGTTCAACGACCGTAAGACGAATTCTGCCGGACCATCACGGTTCCCGCAACATGCGAATGGATCGTGTGTGCGGCAAATGAGCTGTTCGGCATCGAGAAACGCGGCCTGTGGGTGAGGTCAACCGAAGCTCATGCGGGCCCCTGCTCCGCCTTTCAGCCTGCCAGTTTCCCCGGGTTCATCAATCCGAGTGGATCCAGCGCGGCTTTGAGGGTGCGCATCACGCCCACCGCACTGCCGTGCTCCAGGTGCAGTAAATCGATCTTCCCAATGCCTATGCCGTGTTCGCCGGTGCAGGTGCCGCCCATCGCGATGGCGCGTCTTGCCACCGCGTCGTTGAGGCGGTAGGCCTCGTCCACCTCCGTGCGCACCTCGGGATCGAAGTTGATCCCCAGATGGAAATTGCCGTCGCCGACATGCCCGAGCAGGATTACCGGCAGTCCGGAGCGCGCGACGTCCAGCTCGGTTTCGGCGATGCAGTCGGCGAGGCGGGAAATCGGCACGCACACGTCGGTGGAAAACACCCTGCAGCCCGGGCGCATCGCCAGACACGCGAAATAGGCGTTGTGGCGCGCGCTCCACAGGCGGGTGCGCTCCTCGGCGGTCACGGCCCATTCGAATTCGACGCCGCCGTGTTCCGCGGCAATCGCCTGCACCCGTTCCGCCTGCTCTTTGACCGAGCCTGCGCTGCCGTGAAATTCGAAGAACAGCATGCTCGCTTCGCGAAATGAGGACTTGCTGTAGGCGTTGATGGCGCGCAGGGTGGCGCTGTCGAGCAGTTCGCAGCGCGCGATCGGTATGCCCAGCTGTATCGTCTCTATCACCGTCTCGACCGCAACCCGCACCGAGGGAAAACGGCAGATTGCCGCCGATACCGCTTCGGGCTGGGGGTAGAGCCGCAGCGTCAGTTCGGTGATGATGCCCAGCGTGCCTTCGGAGCCGACGAACAGGCGCGTGAGGTCGTAGCCCGCCGCGGACTTGCGCGCGCGCGTGCCAGTGCGTATCACCTCGCCGCCAGCCAGCACCACGGTGAGCGCGAGCACGTTGTCGCGCATGGTGCCGTAGCGGACGGCGTTGGTCCCCGAGGCGCGGGTCGCGGCCATGCCGCCCAGGGTTGCATCCGCGCCGGGGTCCAGCGGGAAGAACAGCCCGGTGTCGCGCAGATGGGAGTTGAGCGCCTTGCGCGTGACGCCGGCCTGCACCGCCACATCGAGATCTTCCGCGTGGACGTCGAGAACCCGGTCCATCTGCGACAGGTCGATGCAGACGCCGCCATGGATCGCCAGCACCTGCCCCTCGATCGAGGTGCCGACGCCGAACGGAATCATGGCCGTGCGGTGTTCATTGCACAGCGCGGCGATGGCGGACACGTCTTCGGTGGAATGCGGAAACACCACCGCATCCGGTGCGATCACCCCGAAATGCGATTCGTCTTTGCCATGATGCTCGCGCACTGCGGCAGCGGTGGTGCAGCGCTCGCCGAGCAGGGTCCTGAGTCGAGCAAGCAGCGGTGCGGGAAGGGGTACGCGGGCGGTCGCATTGGCGGGGTGGTTCATGGCGTGATTCTACGTCGTCGCAGGACCATGCCGTGATGTCGCCGTTGACCGGACTCCCGCTTCATCGCGCGAGTGCGATTCAAACCGATGCGCCGTTAGCTACCGTATTGACCCAGGACGAGAGGGTAGTCATGACGGAATCGATGAACTTTCTACATCAGTTTGAATCGTCCCCGATAAACGCGGCGCTCGTGCAGTTCCGCAAGCTGCTGGAGGCGGAAATAAGCGCGGAAGACGCGGTGCGCCAGGCGGCCTGAGTCGGACCGTTGCGCGCGCCGCCCGCTCGGGCAGATAGGGGTCGACCGCTCAGTCGCGATCCGCGGACACCCGTGTCATTGCAACATGCGCGAATCAAACGCGAACAGGCGTTCGATGGCGTGGCCGATCTTCGCGGCGTCGGCGTGCGCAGGATTGATCAGGTAATTGAAGCTCTCGGGAACGATCGCGGAGGGCACACGCAATACGGCGCTCTTGCCGCCTTTCGCCCAGTTATCACCCATCGCCTTCAAGGCGGCCGGCGCCGGATGGCGACGCCAGTTTTTCGGCAGCGCCGGTTGATCCGGCAAATCGGCGATGCGGACTCCGGCAGGGATATCCGCTGCAACGAGAACCAGTCCGCGGGGAATGCTGCTGCTGTCGACGTGCACCAGGGCTTCCAGCGTGGCAAGCGCGATTGACTCGGACGCGTATACGACCGCAACACCGCGGGAATTCCAGCGACCACCGTAGCGTCGCGCGCCTTCTCCATCCAGGCTCGCCGCATGGCGGCGCTCGCCGATGCGCCAGACCCGCATTTCAACTGCTCATTTCAACTTATTACGCCGTAGACGATGCGCCCGAGGACATCTCTTACCTCCTGATTGCCGATGTCGGTTTCGATCATCACGAGCGGTGTCGCTCCTCCCAGTGCACGATTCGGCTGGCGCAGCCAGGCGCGCGCCGCATCGATCCCGCCGAACACCTCCTCGGCCAGCGCGGTCACGCTGGCAATGCGGTACAGGCGGTTCGATTCCTCCACTTTGAGCCTGGACTCGCCAACGCGGCGTGCGATGGTGCGCTGGGCGATGCCCGCCACCTTGGCCATCTCGTTCGCGGAAAGATCGAGCGCTCGGGTCAGGGCTGCGAAAGCGCCCACCGGGACGCCGCGCTTGATCATTTCGATGACCTGCGCGGTGCTGCGCAATTCCGTCCCCAGCACCGCCTTTCCGCCCAGCAGGCGGGTGACGCGCGACAGTTCGTTCATGGATGGTGCCCCCGGACTGACTCTGTCATCTGGCAATAACTATACTGCCAAATGGCAAATAACGGCAAGGCCTGAACTTGCCTGAACTTGCCCGCTCAGTTGATCAAATTCATCCCCGCCACCTTGATCACCTTCCTCCACTTCGCGATATCCCCCTTGATCCTGGCGGATAGCTCTGCGGCGGTGCTCGGCGTCGGGTCCATTCCCGCCGCTATGAGACGTTGTCGGGTGTCGGGATCGGACAAGGCCTTTCCCAGTTCGCCGTGCAACCTGCCCAGAATCGGACCGGGCGTGCCGGCCGGAGCGAACAAGCCGAACCATTGGCGATACTCCAGGTCGGCGAATCCCAGTTCGGCCACGGTGGGCGTGTCGGCCGTCGGGGCCTCTCTTGCGCCACCACTCGTTCGTTACCACGCTTGTCCGTGCCTGTGATCGCCACTACCATGATGGCCACTATAAACATTTTCACGACTTCATGACCGACACCGGCCCGGTGATGCTGATCCATGACGCGCTTGTCGTCGCGAGCCCCGGCACGGCCGAGCCGTTTTTCGGCTGGGTAAAACTCCGCGGCACGAGCATAGAGTCACTGGGCGAGGGCGAGCCGCCCGAAGCCGCGGGCGAGAGGCGGATCGATGCGCGCGGCGGCATCCTGATTCCGGGCCTGGTCAACACCCACGCGCATTCCCATTCCAGCCTCACGCGCGGCAGCGCCGAGGGCATGGCGCTGGAACCCTGGCTGATGGCGGGCATGCGGGAGCAGACCCGGCTGACCCCGCAGCAGGCGCGCGTGAGCGCCTTTGCCACCTATGGCGAGGCGCTGCTCTCGGGCACGACTGCGGTGATGGACATGTGCCTCATGCCCGAGGTGGCGCGCGAGGCCGCCCGTGAAATCGGCATACGCGCCGTGATAGCACCCAGAGTGGCCGATCGCATGAGCCTCGCGGTGAAGCTCGATCGCGCCGGGGCGATGATTGCGGCGAACCGCTCCGGCGACCGCGTCCAGACTTGCGTCGGGCTGCACGATCTGGAGAGCGCGAGCGACGAACTGATCCGCGAAGGGGTCGCGCTGGCAAAGGCATACGGTGTGCGCGTCCATTTGCATTGCGCCGAATCGAAAACCTCGACCGACAAAACGCACAGCCGCACCGGCCGCTCGCCGGTGGCGCAGCTGGAATACCTGGGCGCCCTGGGCGAGAACACGCATCTCGCCCATTGTGTCTGGCTCGACGAGCGGGACCGCGAACTGCTGGCAGCGCGCGGTGCGAGCGTCGCCCATTGTCCGCACTCCAACCTGAAGCTGGGCGCGGGCATTGCGGCGGTCGCCGCGATGCGCAAGGCGGGCGTGCGCGTGGCGCTCGGCACTGACGGCGCCAGGGCCAACAACCGCCTCGACATGTTCGACGTGATGAAGTTCGCCTCGCTGATCGCCAAGGGCACGGCGCTGGACCCTTGTGTGCTGCCTGCAAATGAAGTCCTGTCCATGGCGACCGCCGAAGGCGCCGCCGCCATCGGGCTGGATACTGGAGAGATAGCACCCGGGCGACCGGCCGACCTGACCCTGGTCGCGGTCGATCGCTTTCACCTTCAGCCGGCGATGCCGGAGACTGTCGTGACCAACCTGGTGCACGCGGCGCGCGGCTCCGATGTCGAGATGGTCATTGTCGACGGCGTGGTGGTGGTGGACCAGGGCCGGCTGACACTGGTCGACCAGGACGACATCTTTGCCCGCTACGTGGCTGCCGGACGGGTGCTGATGGCGGGTGATTGAGGCTGGCCGCAGGCGGAGCATTTATACACTTTTAGAAACTCGGCGTGGCTGTAATTGTCCGAGGTAATTGCGCGAATGCAACGCTCTTGCAGTCCGTGTACTCGGGATCAGTCGCGCTCTTCGTGACATGGATGGGCGTGCTATTCATGGCTGCAATTTCCCATTCAACGTTCGCTGCGCAAAAGTTACATTGATACATTTCTTGCGCTCTTGGCAGGTCACTGCCACCGGCCAAATGCCCGGAGAACCGCGCCCACATTGGTTCTTCGGCCTGGGGGCGAATGAAAATGTTGCACTTGACTCTATCTGTTGGATATACAATTAAAAACGTATATCTATAGCGGCGGGAGTAAACATGCAAGTATCCAAATGGGGTAATAGTCTGGCCGTTCGACTGCCGGCATCGGTTACCGAGGCGCTTGGCCTCAAGGAAGGCGATGACATCGAAATTCAGGTGGCCGGCCAAGGTGCATTTGAGATCGTCAAGAAACCCGGCGCGAGAGAACTGCTGGCGCGATTGAGAAAGTACCGGGGCCGTCTGCCCGCGGACTTCCGCTTCGACCGGCTGGAAGCGAACCTGCGTGGCTGAACGGTTTTTCGACACCAAAGTTTTGCTGTATCTGCTTTCGGCCGATGCGGCCAAGGCCGATCGGGTTGAAGAAACCCTTGCTACGGGCGCGACCATCAGCGTTCAAGTGCTCAATGAATTTGCTTCCGTGGCGATGCGCAAGCTCGGCATGCAGGCGGCTGAAGTCCGCGATGCGCTCGAACCCATTATCGCCGTGTGCCAAGTAGTGCCGCTGACCGTTGCGATTCACCAAAGCGGGTTGCAGCTTGCCGAGCGCTACCGGTTCTCGTTCTATGACGCGCTCATCGTTGCCGCGGCAATCGATTCCGGGTGCACCACGCTGGTTACCGAAGACCTGCAGAACGGCCAGGTGATAGCCGACACTCTCACCATCCGGAACCCTTTCGGATAGGAATGTCGGAAAACCAGGGACGGGTTCAATGCGACATTCAATTCACCCCGAAAACGCTCTCCTGAAACGCCATGTGGAGCAGGTTGCACAACCTGCCGATGCGTGAAGTAGCCGGTGCTGCGCTCGCCGCTGGGACATCGCGCTAAAACAGCTCGATGTCCCGGATATAGGAAATTCAAACCACCTCTTCCCCATGCGCGGCTATATCGCTATCGCCACCGGCGCCACCACCCATGCCACCACAGACCAACGGCCCAACTTGATCATGAGAGCCTCCGTTTCGTACCGGAAACGGGGAGACCACAACAGCCAGACGGAAAGCTGCAACGTCCCAATACGTCGCCTCTTTCAAAATGGCCGCGCGGGTGTTTCGTTTTGATGGGTCCGGTGCTATACTGAAATCTGATTATCTGATTCACACCATCATGCGCGACAAAACCATTTCCGCTACCGAGGCGGCCCGCGGATTCTCCGAAGTCCTCAATCAGGTGCAGTACCGCGATGTGTCCTTCGCTATCGAACGTGGCAACAAGGTCGTGGCACGCCTGGTTCCTCCCGCCGTCCCCGTGGGAATGCCCATCGCCGAACTCAAGGAACTGCTGGCCAGCCTGCCACACCTGAGCGACTCCGAAGCCAAGACGTGGCGCGCGGAAATCAAGGCGCAACGCCGGGCGGCCAAGCCGCAAGCGCGTAATTGGGCCTGATCCTCGACACCGATGTTCTGATTCGCGGGGAAAAATCAGGCTCGGACATCGATTTCAACCGCTGGGCAGAGCACGGTGACGCCTACATTTGCGCCATCACCTGCTCCGAACTACTGGTGGGCGTGCATCGCGCCAATACCCCGACGCGCAGGGCGCGCCGCTTGGCCTACGTCGAAGCGCTGTTGGCGCGGCTACCCGTACTGGTGTTTGACGCCACCGTGGCGCGTACGCACGCGCAATTGCATTCGAACTTGCCACGCCATGTCACCCTGGGCGCGCACGACCTGATCATAGGCGCGACGGCACTCGCCCACGGATTTTCGCTACTTACCGCCAACGTCGCGGATTTCAATCGCATGCCCGGTGTGAACGTAGTGCCGTTTGCTTAAGCGGCACGATCTGTAGATCAATTTACTGATAAGTATCACTCTCATGAGTACCGAATTGTGCCTCACCCAGTCAGTCGGAATAGCTTCATTTAAGCGCCATTCTCCTTAATGGTTGTGCGGGGTTGTGCGCGGAAAACCCGTTGTAGTGGCGCCGGCCGGGCGGTTTCGCGGCGCATCTTGCTCAGAGGCTGGTGCGCACCCGCCACAACTCCGGAAACAGCACCACGTCGAGCATGCCCTTGAGGTAGCCGACGCCCGAGGTGCCGCCGGTGCCGCGTTTGAAGCCAATCACGCGCTCGACGGTGGTGACATGGCGGAAGCGCCACTGGCGAAAGGCGTCTTCGACGTCGATGAATTCCTCGCCGAGTTCGTACAGGTCCCAGTGGTGCTCGGGGTCCGCATAGACTTTCGCCCAGGCGCGCTCGGCGGACTCATTTGCGATGTAGGGCGTGCTCCAGTCGCGCTCGATGCAGCACGCATCGAGCGCAAAGCCGCGGCGCGCAAGTAGCCGCAGCGCCTCGTCGTAGAGCGACGGCGCATTCAGCATCGCCATTACCGGCGCGTAGATGTCGGCCCGGTGTTTGTGCGGTTCGGTCATCACCCGGTTCTTGTTGCCGAGCATGAATTCGATCATCCGGTACTGGTAGGACTGGAAGCCCGAGGAACGGCCCAGTGACGGGCGAAAGCGCGAATATTCCGAAGGCGTGAGCGTGGCAAGCACGTCCCAGGCCTGGATCAGTTGCGCCATGATGCGCGAGACCCGGGCAAGCATCTTGAAGCAGGAGGACAGATCGTCCGCCTTCACCCGCTCGCGTGCCGCGCCCAGTTCGTGCAGCATCAGCCGCATCCAGATCTCGGTCGCCTGGTGCTGGACAATGAACAGCATCTCGTTGTGGTCGCCCGATAGCGGCTTTTGCGCGCCGAGGATCTTGTCGAGCTGCAGATAATCGCCGTAGCTCATGTCCCCGGAGAAGTCGAGATGCGCGCCCTCAGGCGCGCTCGTAGCGGGGTCGCCCTCAGGCGCGCTCGTAACCGGGTCGCCCGCGGGCGCGCTCGTAGCAGGGTCGCCCTCAGGCGCGCTCGTAGCAGGGTCGCCCTCAGGCGCGCTCGTAACGGGGTCGCCCTCGGGCGCGCTCGTAACGGGGACGCCCTCGGGCGCGCCTGGCGTCGCGTCGGAGGGTTCGGGCTTGCTCATGGCTTGATCCTTTTCGCGATGCGTGTTTGCCGGGGTGCCAATTCGGGCAGGGTCATGCAAGTCGCGTTGCGGGACTATGCGTCAATTCCACCTGTCAGCGCCTGAGCCGCACCCGCGCTCCTCAGGTCTCGAAATCCGGGCGTGGCAGCCCGCATTGGCGAATGATGGAGAGCAGCGTCCCGATTTTGAGTTCGTCATGGTCGGGTACCGGAACAGTAGTCGTGCCGGCTGCAGTGCGCCGCTGCATTACCACGTGGCTGCCGCGCCGCCTCACTTCCTCGAATCCGTGTCGCGCGAGTATCCTGCAGACTTCCTTGCCGGAAAGGACGGCAAGCTTACCCATGCACAGCGTCGAAACGAGTCACGTAGACTTCGCTGCGCTCTCGCCGCGCGATTTCCTGCGGATCGGCGCATTCGAGAAACAGCTCGACTGCTTCTTTGAGGTTCGCAGTCGCCTTCTCGATACTTGCGCCCTGGCTGGCGACGTCAAGTTCCGGGCAGAGCGCGACATACACATCGCCTTCTTTCTCCACGATCGCGGTATAACTATGCGTTGCCATGATGACCTTTCCTGAGATTGAACGGGGCCGGCATTGGTCCGATCTTGCGGCGGGACGCTTGCTCAAGGCACGGCAGGCCGTCACGTTGTAGGCGAATTTTCATTGAGTTCACCTGCAGTACCCCCCGCAGTACACCACACCCCGCCGGATCTTGTCTCCTATCGCCGTCACCTGCGGACAGACCGGGCTTTTCTTGCCGATATTCCGCTATTTGTCGAAAACACCAGGCAAAGAGTCCGGCGGGAAATTCAGGCGCGGCCGGTTTCGCGGCCCGAGAGCACACGCGTGCCGTGATCGTAGAAGCTGGTGATGAGGCTCATCACACCTGCCGCGTCGCGCAGTTGTGTGTCGATGCCGTTGATCCGCGCCGAGGGATGCATCAGCAACTCGCGGCGCAGCATGAGAAACCCCTCGGTCAGGCCGCGCCCGCGCGCCGTGACCCGATAGGCGGTCTCGCGGTTGGTGGAGCCGGGCGCCTTTTCCACCAGCCCGGCCTTGATGAGTTTGCGCAGGCTGTACTGCATGTTGGCAATGTCATCGCGATTGGCAAAACGCGACAATTCGGTCACACCGCGCGGCCGGGGCGAGCTCATCAACTGTTGCAGGATCACGTTGTCCTGCCCGGAGAGTTTCTGCAACCGGCCTTCGGCGCCGAGCAACAGGCCGATGAACCGGTAGAAAGCCTCGGCGGCGCAAATCAGCGATTGTTCGAAGTCGGTGACGGCCCGCTCGTGCGGCGACGAGGCGAGGTGTTGCGGCACCCTGATGGCGCTGCCGGATGCGGATTTTCCGGGACCTTGCCTCCGCGCGACCTTGCTTGCCACCGCCGCGGCCTTGTTCCCCGCTGCCGCGCCCGCCGGTTTTCTCCCTCTCCCTCCGGGAGAGGGCAGGGGTGAGGGAATGCCCGCGCCACCTCGTCCCGCTTTCGCGTGAACCGGCGCGTGAACCGGCGCGGGAATTGCCGGCACTTTCCCGCGCGACTTCTTCATCGGAATTTCGCTGCTGGACGTGTCTTTGCGGCGCCTGAACATCGGACAAGTCTAGCGCTTGACTGATTGGACTTCAAGCGTAAAATACTCCGTAACTTCAAGCATTCGCCGGCCCCAGCGAGCTGATGCGAGAATATCGCGACCGGCTGCGGGCGCCGATTTTCCTGGAGAAGAACCATGCAGTTCGGGCAGGCCATCGATTCTGCAACGCATCGCGCTGGACAAAGATCCAAACCGGGCGTGGCGCCCGGCGCCGGTTTCAGGACGGGCGAGGCGATAGACGCCGCCGCGGTGAAGCGGCGCGCGAAGGAGCTGGGCGCCGACCTGGTCGGCATCGCCAGCGCCGCCACGTTGAATGCCTTCCCGCCGGACCCGCGCTGGCCGCAGACCCCGGAGCGCATCTCGCCGTATTGCAGGAGCGTGATCGTCATCGCGCAGCGCATTCCAGCCGGCGCCTTCCGCTGCAAGGACAACACCGCGGTGCAGTACATCGACATGCTGGTGCTGCGCAAGATGGACAAGGTCGCCTACAAGCTGGCCTGCGAATTGGAGCGCGCCGGCCATCCGACTTTCGTCACCGCGTCGCAGGAGACCGAGTGGGCCTACAAGCGCGCGAGTTACGGGCGTCTCTCCACCCGCCACCTCGGCGTCGAAGCAGGATTGGGGACGCTCGGGCTGGAAGTCAACATCCTCACGCCGGAATTCGGCCCGCGCGTCTATCTCACCGGTATCCTCACCGAACTGGAGCTGGAGTCCGATTCGCCGATACGGGAACAGGTGTGCATCGGCGAATCGTGCAGCCGCTGCCTGCACGCCTGCCCGGCGGACGCGGTGCTGCATTTCGGCATCGACAAGCGCCAGTGCGCCACCGAGGCGCAGGAGTTCGGCTTCTCCAGCATGCTCGGCATATTCGAGCGCATGTTCCGCTCCCCGGAGAAAGCCGGCGAACTGTTCCGTACGCGCGACTTCTTCGGCTTCTGGCAGGGGCTGCTGCGCGTGGTCGGGTCGTTCGGCGATTGCCCGCGCTGCCTGGCGGTGTGCCCGGTTGGCAATGATTATCACGCGCACCTCGCGGACCCGCAGAAGGTGATCCCGGAACGCACGCCGGAGAAGATCGCGCTGGGCAAGCGCTACAAGGAGGCCCGGGCAAGACATGACAAGCACGACGACAAGCACGACGACAAGGGCGCCGACAGCGGCGCCGACAGCGGCGACAACAGCAGTGCAGGCAACGCGCTGCCCGGCCTGTCCGACTGGAACGTGCGCTGGGTCGGACCGGAGGGTTATCAGGGCATGGTGGCGAAGCAGATGCAGGCTTTCAGGAAATTGCAGAAGGAGCGCGAGGCTGCCGGCCTGAGTGCGACGGGCGCGTCGAACGCCGCGGTCGGGGAAGTCGCACCAGCAACACCCGCAACACCCGCAACACCCGCAACACCCGGATCGCAAGGCGCATGACCATGGCCGGCATCTACAGAAAACCGCTGGCCGCCGGCGATATCAAGGACAAGGCGCGCGCGCTGGGCGCCGATCTGGTCGGCATCGCCGATGGCAGCGTGCTCGACGCCCATCCGCCTTATCCCGATGATCCGCGACGCCCCGGCGACATCACCGAACTGGATTCGGGCAGGGTCATCGTGCTGGCGCGGCGCTTGAACGAGGGCGTGGCGCGCATCAAGGCCTGGGACGACCGGCACAAGTACTACAACGACGAACTGGCGCTGTCGATGCTGGAGGAAACGTCGCTGGAACTGGTGTACTGGCTGGAGGACGCGGGCTATCCGGCGGTGATCGTGCCGCCCACCCACGTCGATCCGTGGCGTTACCAGGACGAGCCGAAGGCGCACCAGAGCACGCTGTTGTCGCTGCCGCATGCGGCGGTCGAGGCCGGCCTGGGCACGCTGGGCCTGAACCTGCAGTTGCTCACCCCGCAGTTCGGGCCGCGTGTGCTGTTGACCGCGGTGCTGTGCACCGTGGACGTCGCCTGCGATTCGCGCATGGTCGAGTCTTTGTGCCTGGGCCCGTCCTGCGGGCGCTGCCTCAAGACCTGCCCCGGTGACGCCGTGCAGCACTGGGGGCGCGACTGGGAGGCCTGCGATACCTACCGTTCGCCGTATGGTTTCGCCAAGCTCTCCGGGCACATCGAGGCGATCGTGAACGCGACCGGCGCCGATGAGAGGAAGCAACTGCTGCGCTCGGAGACGACCTTCAATCTCTGGCAAAGCATACTGCGCGGCGCGGGCGCCATCACCGGCTGCCGCCGCTGTGCCGATGTGTGTCCGGTGGGCGAGGACTACGCGACCATGCTGCAGGATGCGCTGGAGACCATTCCGGAAGACACGCCGCAGAAAGCAGCGCGCCTGGGCGACATGATGGCGCAAGAGGCAAAAGGCGCGCTGCCGCCGGGTTACACCGCGCAGATCCGCTGGATCGGCCGGCGCAAGACAGGGGGAGTGGAATGATAAAACTGCATGAACTCGCCGATGCCGGCGGGCGCCACTACAGCACCTTTTCCTGGCGAACGCGACTCGCGCTGGCGCACAAGGGACTCGCCTGGCAGTCGGTGCCGGTCAAGGTCAGCGACAAGGCGGCGATCGCTTTCTCAGGGCAGAAAAAAGTGCCCATCATCACCGACGGCGAGCGGGTGGTGTACGACTCGTGGAAGATCGCCGAATACCTGGAAGACACCTATCCCGAGCGGCCCAGCCTGTTCGGCGGTGAGACGGGGCGCTCCCTCGCGCGGTTTTTCAACAGCTATGCCGACCGCCAGCTGGTGGGCAGCCTGTTTCCGGCCCTGATGCTGGAGAACGTCGGTCTGCTGGCGGCGGACGACGCGGCCCATATCCGCGCCGGCATGGAGAAGCCGCTCGGCAAGACGCTGGAAGAACTCGCCGCCGGCAGGGAGCAGGCGCAGAAGGCGTTTTCCAGCGCGCTCGATCCGGTGCGTTCGGTGCTGCGCGCCCAACCCTATGTGTCCGGGGCGAAGCCGGCTTATGCGGACTACATCCTGTTCAGCGTGTTTCAGTGGGCACGCATCACGACCGCTTCGCCGATAGCGGCTGCAGACGATCCGTTGTGGCCCTGGTTCGACCGGCTGCTGGACAGCTTCGACAGCCTGGGTCGAAACGAGCCGGCACGCACGTGAAGGGCGAGTTGCAGGAATCCGTCACCGTGGCTGCGGCGGCGCTCGCCGACAAATATCGTACTGCCGGTTACTGGACCAACGCGACGCTGGGCGACTGGCTGGAGCGCAACGCCGCTGCACGCGGTGACTGCGATGCACTGCGCCAGGGTGGGCGCACGCTTACCTGGCATGCCCTGCGGCTGGCGGTGCGAGCGCTGGCTTGCGGACTCGACGGCCTGGGCATACGCAAGGGCGACGTGGTCGCGGTGCAACTGCCCAACACGGTCGAATTCATCATCGCCTATCTTGCCATTGCCTCGCGCGGGGCGATCATGCAGACCTTGCACATGCCTTATCGCGGTGCGGAAATTGAAGGTTTGATGAATCACAGCGGCGCCCGTGCCGCGGTCGTCATGGCCGAAGCGCGCGACTATAGAGCGGCGCAACTGCTGCTGGAGATGCGCGCGCGCCTGCCCGCGCTGCGGCATGTCATCGCCGTCGGCGAAACTGCGCCGCCGGGTGCGTTGCGTTTCGATGAACTCATCGGCGGCGCCGGCACAGACCCGCAACCCGCGCCGGTCGCGCTCAGCGGCGCCGACCTGTTCCTGTTGCTGTACACCTCCGGCACCACCACCGCGCCCAAAGGCGTGCCGCACAGTTATCAGAACTTCCTCGCCAACTCGCGGCTCTCCGCCACGGAATTGTCGGTAGGCCCGGATGACGTGCTGCTTTCCGCGGCGCCGTTCTCGCACCTGTACGGGCTGTTCACCTTCAACATGGCGCTGTCCGTGGGCGCGACCTCCCTGTTGTTGCCGGCCTTCTCGCCGCCCGACCTGGCGCAACTGCTGCACGCCGGACGACCCACCATCGCCTTCACCGCGCCGGCGCATATTGCCGCCTGCCTCGCGATGAAGCTGTTCGACGGCAAGGACCTGTCCTCGCTGCGCTACGTGCAGATCTCGGGCAGCGCCGTCCCGCCGGCGCTCGGCCGCACCTTCGAACCGCTGCTGCGAAACGGCAAGGTGATGCAACTGTGGGGCATGACCGAACTGCAGGCCGGGGCCTATACGCGCCTCGGGGACAGCGAACCGGTGCGCATCGAAACCACCGGCTGCGCCAGTCCCGGCAGCGAATTGCGCGTGGTGCGCGATGACGGCACGCCGGCTGCGGTGGGGGAGACCGGCGAACTGCAGATGCGGGGGCCGTCGCTGTTCGCCGGTTACCTGAACAATGCCGAGGCGACGCGCGAGGCATTTACCGCGGATGGTTTTTTCCGCACCGGCGATCTGGCGTACATGGATGCGCTCGGCAACACCACGCTTGCCGGCAGGACCAAGGAGATCATCAATCGCGGTGGCGTGAAATTCAATCCGCTGGACGTGGAGAACCTGCTGTGCGCGCATCCTGCGGTGGAACAGGCGGCCATAGTGCCGATGCCCGATCCGGTGCTGGGCGAGCGCGCCTGCGCATTCGTCATGCTGCGCGCCACTATTGCGGCGGGCGCGGACTTCAATTTCGAGGCCATGCAATCCTGGCTCGCGCAGCATCGGGTGAGCAAGACCAAATGGCCGGAACGCCTGGAATTCATCGAGGCCATGCCGCTCACGCCGACACGCAAGATAATCAAGGGGCAGCTGGTCCGCATTCTGGAGGACAGGATGCGGGCCGGGAATCACGAAGCGATCCGCGCGGTCATGGAAGCGCAGCCAACGAAAGGAAGCAAACCATGAAGATCAATGTGCTCGGCGGCGGTGCCGGCGGACTGTATTTTTCCATCCTCTACAAGAAGGCCAATCCGGACGCCGCGGTCATGGTGTACGAGCGCAACAAGCCGACCGACACCTTCGGCTGGGGCGTGGTGTTCTCCGACGCCACGCTGGGCAATTACGAGAAGGCGGATCCCGAAACGCACGCGGAAATCCTGCGCAACTTCCGCCACTGGGACGACATCGACACCTGGTTTCGCGGGCGCAAAATCACCTCGGGTGGACACGGTTTCTGCGGCATTGCGCGCGTGAAGCTGCTGCAGATCCTGCAGGACCGCGCCGTCGGCCTGGGCGTGAACGTCGTCAGCCAGAAAGAGATCGCCGACGTAGATGAACTAACCGGCAGCGCCGACCTGGTGGTGGCGGCCGACGGCATCAACAGCATCGCGCGGCGCAAGTACGAAGCGCAATTCAAGCCGGACGTGGAAATGCGCAAGTGCCGCTTCATCTGGCTGGGGACGAGAAAGCTGCTCGACGCCTTCACCTTCGCGTTCAAGGAAACCGAGCACGGCTGGTTCGCGCTGCACTCCTACCGTTTCGACGAGACCACTTCCACCTTCATCATCGAGACGCCCGAAGACGTGTGGCAGATGCACGGTCTGGACAAGATGGAGCAGGAGGAGTCGATCGCCTTCTGCGAGCGGTTGTTCGCCGACCTGCTCGACGGGGAGAAACTCATCTCCAATGCGAAACACCTGCGCGGCTCGGCGATGTGGATCAAGTTTCCGCGGGTGCTGTGCCGCCAGTGGCACCACAAGAACATCGTGCTGATCGGCGACGCCGCGCACACCGCGCACTTCTCCATCGGCTCGGGCACCAAGCTCGCCATGGAGGACGCGATTTCGCTGTCGCGCATCCTCACCCAGGAAATTCCCGCCGCGGCAAAGGTCGAGCAGCCGGTTATCGAGCGCGCACTGGTGCAGTACCAGCAGGAGCGCGAGGTCGAGGCGCTGAAGCTGCAAAGTTCCGCGCGCAACCGCATGGAGTGGTTCGAGAACGTCAAGCGCTACGTGCACATGGAGCCGGAACAATTCACCTACACGCTCTTGACCGGCAGCCAGCGCATCGGCCACGAGAACCTCAAGCTGCGCGACCCGCAGTACGTGGCAGGCGTGGAGCGCTGGGTCGCCCGCTCGGCGAATCTCGCCGACAAGCCGATCCCGCCGATGTTCACGCCGTTTACGCTCCGCGGCATGACCGTGAAAAACCGCGTGGTGATGTCGCCGATGGCGATGTACTCGTGCGCCGACGGATTGCCCGATGATTTTTATCTGGTGCACCTCGGCTCGCGGGCGCTCGGCGGCACGGGACTGCTGTTCACGGAGATGACCTGCATCGCCCCCGATGCGCGCATCACGCCCGGCTGTGCCGGCCTGTGGAGCGACGCGCAGGAGGCTTCCTGGAAACGCATCGTCGATTTCGTTCACGGCCAGTCCGATTCGAAAATCGGCATCCAGATCGGCCATGCCGGCCGCAAGGGCTCGACCAAGCTTGCCTGGGAACTGACGGACGAACCGCTTGCCTCGGGCAACTGGCCGCTCGTGTCGGCTTCGCCGATACCCTACCTGCCGCACAGCCAGGTGCCGCGCGCGGCGACGCGGGAAGACATGGACCGCGTGAAGCAGCAGTTCATCGAGTCAACGAAGCGCGCCGCGCGCATCGGCTTCGACATGCTCGAACTCCACTGCGCGCACGGGTATCTGCTCGCCAGTTTCCTCTCGCCGCTCACCAATACGCGCACGGACGAATTCGGCGGCTCGATCGAGAACCGCTGCCGCTATCCGCTGGAAATCTTCAATGCGCTGCGCGCGGTATGGCCGGCGGAGCGGCCGATGTCGGTGCGCTTCTCTTGCCACGACTGGTATCCGGGCGGCACTACGCCGGCCGAAGCCGTGCAGTTCGCGCGTATTTTCAAGGCCGCCGGTGTCGACATCGTCGACTGCTCCTCCGGCCAGACGGTGAAACAGGAAAAGCCGGTTTATGGCCGCATGTACCAGACGCCCTTCTCCGATCTGATCCGAAACGAAGCCGGCATTCCCACGATCGCGGTCGGCAACGTGTTCGAGCCCGACCACGTGAACACCATCATCGCCGCCGGACGCGCCGACCTGTGCGCGCTCGCCCGGCCGCACCTCGCCGATCCGTACTGGACCCTGCGCGCCGCGGCAGAGCAGGGCTATCGCGATGTGGTGTGGCCCAAGCAGTACTACATGGGACGGCTGCAGCTGGAGCGCAACCTGGAACGGGCGGCGCAGATGGCGCTGGTGGCGTAGCGGCGGGGTGTGGGAGGGGCGGCGCGGCGGCAGGTGGACGTTGGGGTGCGCTGCGCTTACCCCAACCTGCGGCCGATAATTGGCTGAATTATTATAAGAGTGACCAGTAACGGCGGTAATTAGCGGGTATTTTTCATTCAAAATTTATATAAAAGTGGGTGTCGTAGTAGGGGTGAGCCTGCGGACTCCAACGACCGTGAACCCCTACGACACATCCTAGACTCGATAGGCGAAAAGACGGATGCATCCAAAGGCCCGCTTTGCGAGCCGAGCGGCTACGGGGTCGCATCCCCGCCTGCGGCGGGGCCCCTGCTCCGCCCTTCGCCGCTCACTGCAAACTCGGCTTCTTCATGAACGCTTGACGGTCGGCCGACTTTATCTCGACGTGGGAGATGACGCCCTCGCGCGAAATCGTCAGGGGCACCACGGTGCCGGCGGGCCCGGTCTTCCACACCTTGCGAAAAAAATCGGCCAGTCCTGAGGGCGGCTTGCCCGCCACTTCGAGCAACTGATCGCCATCCTTTATCGAGCCGCCTGCGGCCGGACCGCCGTCCGACAGTCCGGCCACCATCAGCTTGCCATCGACCTCGCTGGCATACAGTCCCAGCCACGGGCGGGGCAGGCCGGCAGCGCGGCCGAGTTTGAGCATGTCCTCGAAAATCGGCTCGAGCAAGTCGATCGGCACGATCATGTTGCCCTGTACGGTATTGCTGCCCGCTTTCTCCTGGACCAGCAGCGAGCCGACGCCGAGCAACTTGCCATCCGGACCGAGCAGCGCCGAACCGCCCCATTGCGGATGCGCAGGCGCGGTGAACACCGCCTCGTCGATGACATATTCCCAGTAACCGGCGAACTCGCGCTTGCCGGTCACCTTTGCCTTGAGGGTATGCACGAGCCCGCCGTGGCCGGCGACGACGACATCGTCGCCCTCGCTCAAGTCGGCGACCGTTCCGCGCGTAAGCGCCGTCGCATTGAGGCGGCCGAGCGGCTGGATCAGCCCGAACCCGGTGCTCTGGTCGTAGGCGAGCGGATAACCCGCGACAGCCACGCCCTTGTTGGTGGTGAGCCAGATCGCACTGGCTTCGGTGATCAGGTAGCCCATGGTGAGCACCAGGCCGTCGGCCCGGATGACCACGCCGTTGCCGACGCGCTCGGTGCCCAGCACCGAGGCGGTAAACGCATCCTCGGGTACGTCGGCCCGGACCAGCACCATGGCGTCCAGCGCCGCGTCGAGGTCGTAGTCGCAGTCTTCGGGACGGGGCTGCATGTTTGCCGGGAAGGCCCAGCCGCGTGATTTTGCCATCGGATCTCCATTTGTCTCCGGGATGTTGCCTATATTGCCGGATTTGGGCAAGGGCCAGTCGTACAGGGCCAGTCTTGTCCAGTAGCGATCGATCGCTGCAGCGACCTCCCGGCTCGCCAGCTCGCGCGGGATGACCGGCCTGGATTTCACCCCCGGGCGCGTCGCTGGACACGCTTGCGCAGTGTGCCGAAATAAGCCGCATCCGCCGCTGCCGCCACGACGGACGCGGCCCCGTCCAGCAACAGGCCGCGCAGATGCATCCGCTGCGCATCCTTGCGGATCGGCTCGCACACGTATTCGCTGCAGGTGCCCTAGCCACGCTGCGCGACCTGCTCGTCGACGAAGTCCTCGAGCGAATCCGGCAGGGATAGGTGCATCGTGCTCATAGGTTGATCTTAGGATTGATATTAGAGATTTTGGAAAATTTGGAAAAGACATCGTTATTCCAACGATGTATGAGCCTGGAAAGCGTTTGAGGCAGGTGAATCGACGGATAAAGTGAAGCCGACGGGCGCGGAAAGTCGATCTTCCGGAAGAGTAAGCTGTCAAGTCCCCGAAACATTTCCACGCCATGCGGTTGGCCCAATCCGTCTAAACTTGAAAAAAACCACGACTGCAACAGGAGCCACATGCACATCACCATGCTGGGCACGGGGGCCGCATTCCCCGATCCGGACCGCGCCCAATCGGGCATTCTGCTGACGCTGGACAACGGTCGGCACTATCTGTTCGACTGCGGCGCGGGCATCACGCACAATATGGTGCGCGCCAATGTCAATCCGGCGGACGTGCCATTCGTCTTTCTCACCCACCTGCACCACGACCACACATGCGATTTTCCGCTGTTCGCCATCACCGGATGGATGTGGTCGCGCCAGGGTTCGCCCATCGTGGTCGGACCGAAGGGCACGAAGCACTTCTGCAGCCATCTGTTCGAAGGCGGCGCGTTCCACAGCGACTTCCTCGCGCGCAGCCACTATCCGGCGCGCCAGAAAAATCTCGAGGCGGTCCGCCCCGATGTGCGCGAATGCGCGCCCGGCCTCGCCTACGAGGACGAGCATGTGCGCATCACCTGCGACTGGGTGGAGCACATCCCGCGGGAGATCAGCGAGTGCTTCGGCGTGCGCGTGGAAGCGGAGGGAAAGGTGATCGCCTTCAGCGGCGACACCGCGCCCTGCGAAGCCATGGTCGAGCTCGCCCGCGACGCCGACTTGCTACTGCATGAATGCACTTTCCCGGAAGCATTCATCGAACATCGCAAGAAGACCGGCGTGGGAATATTCGCGCACACCAGCCCGACCGAACTCGGGGCGATCGCGAAACGGGCCAACGTGAAAAGCCTGGTCGCCACCCATTTCGGGCACTTCGACTCTACGAGTCCCGTGATCAAGCGGGCGGCGAAGCTGCACTTCCCCGTGGAACTGATGGGACCGCACCTGATGGACGACGTGGTGCGGGATATCCGCAAAAATTACACGGGCACGCTCAGGCTGGCCGAGGACCTGATGCGCATCGATCTGTAAGCGGGGGCGGGCATGGCAAATCAAGGCGTTCACTACCGGGATCATTATTTTCCGAACACCGAAACGCTGGGTGCGGCCGAGATGCGCATCACGGCGCTCGGCACCGGGCGTCCCTTCCTGCGCCCGGCGCAGGCGAATGCCGGCTGGCTGGTGGAACTGGGCAATGGCGACAAGTTCATGTTCGATTTCGGTTTCGGCACGCAGATGAATTTCTCCGGACTGGAAGTGCCCTATGAGCGCATGACGGCCTACTTCGCGACGCATCTGCACACCGATCATGTCGGCGATTTTCCGCAGATCTGGGTGGGGAGCTGGGTGGGTGGCCGGCTGGCGCCGCTGGAGGTCTACGGGCCGAGCGGGACTGAAGCGCGCTACGGCATGAAGCACTTCATCGAGCGCACCAGGGAAGCGTACGCCTGGGACACCGACACGCGCGTGGGCTTCCTGCCGGCCGTCGGCGCCGAAATCAACGTGCACGAATTCAATTACGCAAAAACGCACGTCGTGTATGAAAAGAACGGCGTGAAAATCACCAGCTTTCCCGCGGTGCACATTTACGACGGACCGGTAAGCTACCGGCTAGACTGGGCAGGCCTTTCCTTCGTCTACTCCGGCGATACGACGCCCAGCCATTTCATGGTCGATAATGCGAAGAACGCCGATCTCGTGATACACGATACCTACAATACGGTGGCGCAACTGGTGGCGAGGTCTGGCTATGACGAACGCGGTGCCCGGGGCATGGCCGGATACGTGCACTCGCTGCCGAACGAAGCGGGCAAGGTGTTCGACCTGATCCGGCCGCGTCTGGCGGTGGGATTCCATTTTTTCAACGATTTCGACACCGCGCCCGAAATGGAAGCGGAGATCCGCAAGACCTACGCGGGGCCGCTCGCGTTGGCAAAGGACCTGATGGTGTTCAACGTGACGCGCGAGCGCATCGTCACCCGCATGGCAGTGACCAGCGCGCACGTGTGGCCGAGCCGGCCGGATAATGGCAAGGCCTTCCAGCAGGCGCCGCGCAAGGAACGAATGACCATGTCGCCCTGGCTGTCGGAGAAGCAGGTTTTTCCAAAATAGACATGAAAGGAATGCGCATGCAGGGCTTCGCCACCATTTCACGCGCCGTATGCGCCTGTCTCATGCTGCTCGGGCTCGCGATGCCCGCAGGCGCGCAGCCTTACCCTTCCAAGCCGATCCGCATCATCAACCCGTTTACGCCCGGAGGCACCGGAGAAATCGTGTTTCGCATGCTGGCGCCCGCGCTGGAGGAGCGCCTCGGCCAGCGCATCCTCCTCGAGAACCGGGTCGGCGCGGGCGGCAACATCGGCGCCGAGGCAACGGCCACTGCGCCGGCCGATGGCTACACGCTGATGCTGGGCACGACCAATATCTTCACCATCAACCAGTTCCTGTTCGCAAAAATGCCGTTCGACCCGCTGAAGGCGTTTGCGCCCATCGTCATGGTGGTGGACGTGCCCTCGGTGTTCTATGCGTCATCGGCGGTGCCGGCAAGCACCCTGCGCGAGTTCGTTGCCTGGGCGCGCGACAATGCGGGCAAAGTGAATTACGCGTCACCCGGCAATGGCACGACGCCGCACCTCAACGTCGAATTGCTCGCGCAGCTTGCCGACCTCAAGCTGGTGCACGTGCCGTACAAAGGGCTGCAGCCGGCGCTCGCGGCGGTGCTGGCAAACGACGTGCAGCTCTATCTCGGGGGCGTCGGCGCGGGGCTCGGACACCTGAAGGGCGGCAAGGTGAAGGCGCTTGCCATCGGCAGCCGCGCGCGACTCCCCGGCTTGCCCGAGGTGCCGACCTTGATCGAGTCGGGCTACAAGGATT
Source organism: Betaproteobacteria bacterium (assembly GCA_009693435.1). Next base: position 117,472 of record SHXF01000002.1, read on the forward strand.
TCACGGCAAGCAACTGGTTCGCGCTGGTGGCGCCGGCAGGGACCGATGCGCAGATCATCGACCGCTGGAACGCGGAGATACGGCGCGCGCTGCAGCTGCCCGAGACGCAAAAGCGTATCGTCGAACTGGGATTCGTCCCGGGCGCCGGTTCGCCGGCAGACCTCGCGCGCCAGATGGCGGACGAAGCGAAGTTGTGGGAGCGGGTGATCAGGACCGGGCGCATCAGCATCAATAACTGATCCTCTCGAGATGCATGACATTGCTCCGGCTGAGATTGTTGTCCTTCGACGGGCTCAGGACGAACGGAGGCGACTATGTCCTTCGACAGGCTCAGGACGAACGGAGGCGACTATGTCCTTCGACAGGCTCGGGACGAACGGATACGACTATGTCCTTCGACAGGCTCGGGAAGTACGGATACGACTATGTCCTTCGACTGGCTCAGGACGAACGGAGTACGTTTGTCGCTGGTTGCGGAATACGCAACAGCCCCTGCAGCAGAAGACGCCGAGTTAGTTTGATGACATCCAACAAGGAGCTTGATCGATGACCCAGTATCGCGAACATTTCTTCCCCAACACCGAATCGCTGGGCGCAGACGAGATGCGCATCACCGCGCTCGGCACCGGCCGGCCTTTCCTGCGTCCGGCGCAGGCCAACGCCGGCTGGCTGATAGAGCTGGGCAACGGCGAGAAGTTCATGTTCGATTTCGGTTTCGGCACGCAGTCCAATTTCGGCGCGCTGGAGATTCCCTACCAGGCCATGACCGCCTATTTCGCCACCCACCTGCACACCGACCACGTGGGGGATTTTGCCCAGATCTGGATCGGCAGCTGGCTGGGCGGCCGCGCGACACCGCTGGAGGTGTATGGTCCGTCGAGCAACGAAGAGCGCTTCGGCTTCGCCTACTTCATCCAGAAACAGCGCGAGTCCTACTCCTGGGACACCGAGACGCGGCGCGGCACGGCCAACATGCTGGGCGCCGAAGTCAACGTGCACGAATTCGACTATTCGAAAGTGCATGTGGTGTACGAAAAGAACGGGGTGAAGATCACCAGCTTTCCCGCGGTGCACATCTACGACGGCCCGGTCAGTCTGCGCCTGGAATGGAACGGCCTCACCCTCGTTTATTCGGGTGACACCACGCCTTCGTACTTCATGGTCGAGAACGGCAAGGGCGCGGATGTGCTGATCCACGAAACCTTCAATACCGTGAAACAGCTCATGGAACGATCCGGCTATCCCGAGCGCATGGCGCGCGCCGTGGGGACGGTGGTCCACTCCGATCCCACCGAGGCGGGCAAGGTGCTCTCGGAGTGCAATCCACGGCTTGCCGTGGCTTTCCACTTCTTCAACGACTTCGACACCGCGCCGGAAATGGAAGCGGCGATCCGCACGCATTACAAGGGGCCGCTCGCGCTGGCCAAGGACATGATGGTGTTCAACGTGACCAAAGAGAAGATCGTCACGCGCATGGCGGTGACCAGCTCCCATGTCTGGCCGAACAAGGAACAGCATGACGCGTTCCGCAAGGCGCCGGTCGGCAAGCCGATGGTGATGTCGCGCTGGCTGGCCGACAAGCAGGTCTTTCCGAAGTTCTGAGCAGGAGCCGCTGCGATGATCCGTTTGCTGTATCTCCTGCTGTATCCGATTGCATTGCTGCTGCCGGGCATGACCGCCGCACAGGACTGGCCGGTGCGCCCGGTTCGTTTCGTCATTCCGTCCGGTCCGGGCGGCGTCATGGAGGCGGTGCTCGCCGCCACCAATCCACTGGTCGAAGCGCGTCTGGGGCAGCGCGTGCTGCTGGAAAACCGGCCGGGTGGCGGCGGCAATGTCGGCGCGCAGGCGGTGCTTGCCTCGGCGCCCGACGGTTACACCATCCTTGCCGGGCCGAGCAATGTCATCGTCACCAACCCGTATTTCTACGAGAAGATGTCCTTCGATCCGCTGAAGGAGTTCATTCCGATCACGATGCTGGTCGATGTTCCGCTGGTGGTATCGGTCAGCGCGAAATTGCCGATCGAGTCGCTGCGCGAACTGCTGGAACACATACGGGCGAATCCGGGCAAGATCAATTACCCCTCGCCCGGCATCGGCACGCCGCCGCATTTTGCCGGCGAAATGCTCACCCGTGCCGCGGGGTTGAACGCGGTGCATGTCCCCTACAAAGGCGCAAGTGCCGCGGGGATCGCCCTGATCACCAATGAGGTGCAGTTCTTCATCATCGGCTATGCCAGTTTGCGCGGGCAGATACAGGGAAATCTGGTACGCCCCATCGCAGTGGCTGCCGCGGCGCGGCTCGCCGCCCTGCCCAATGTGCCCACCATAGCCGAGAGCGGGTATCCGAAGATCGCAGCGGACATAGAGGGGGCCTGGTGGGGACTGTTCGCGCCCAAGGGGACGCCGGAGGCCATCGTCAATCGCATCGCCGGCGAATACCGCGCGGCGCTCGCCGCGCCCGAGGTGCAGGCGCGATTGCGCGACGCAGGCCTGGTGGCCGTGGGCAACCGGCCTGCCGAGTTTGCCGCCATGCTGCCGCCGCAGGCGGCAAAATGGGAGGCGTTGAGCAAGACGCTGGGGATAAAATTCAACTGATTTCGATCAGCAACTGAAAACTGCGCCGAGGAGCTCATCCAGATGTCGGAACTGCAGTCAGGCATGGCCGGCGAACAGCCGGCCGAGTACCGCGAGCGCATCGCCGATGCCAACGCGAAGTACCTTTGGCATCCCATGATCGATCCCAAGGCCTCCGCGGCGAACCCGCCGCTGGTGATCGCCCGCGGCGACGGCGTGCGCGTCTTCGACATCGAGGGGCGCGCCTATCTCGATTGCACTGCCGGGCTCTGGTGTGTCAACGTCGGCCACAACCACCCGGCGGTGAAGCGCGCGATCACCGAGCAGCTCGACCGGATTGCGTACTACGCGACGTTCGGCGACATCTCCAACCCGCCTTCGATCGAGCTTTCGGCGAAGCTGATTTCAATGCTCGCCCCCGAAGGCATGGTCAAGGTTATGTTTTCCTCAGGCGGGTCGGACGCAAACGAAACCGCATTCAAGCTCGCGCGCCAGTACTGGAAGCTCGAGGGCCGTAGCGACAAAGTCAAGATCCTGTCGTTGCGCAACGCCTACCACGGCGTGCACTTCGGCGGGATGTCGGCCAGCGGGAATCCGCTGTGGCGGCGCGCCTACGAGCCGATGATGCCCGGCTTCCTGCAGGTCGAGGGCCCCTATCTGTATCGCAATCCGTGGACCGATGATCCATCCAGACTGGGCGAAATGTGCGCGGATTTCCTGGAGCGTGAAATCCGCCATCAGTCGCCCGAGACGGTGGCGGCATTTGTCATGGAGCCGGTTCAGGGCGCGGGCGGAATGATCGTTCCGCCCGCGAATTACATGCCGCTCGCGCGCGCGATTTGCGACAAGTACAACATCCTGATGATCGCCGATGAAACGGTGACCGGGTTTGGCCGCACCGGATCCCTGTTCGGATCGCGCCACTGGGGGGTGAAGCCGGACATCATGTGTTTTGCCAAAGGCATCAACTCGGCCTACGTTCCGCTTGGGGCCACCGCGGTGAACGCCCGCGTGGCCGCGGCTTGGGAGCGCAAGGACCCGCTTGCGACCATCATGCATGGCTATACGTATTCCGGTCATCCGCTGGCGTGCGCCGCTGCGATCGCGAATCTCAAGGTGGTAGAGGAGGAGCGCTTGACGCAGAACGCCGCCGCGGTCGGCGCCTATTTTCTGGAACGCCTGGAGACCTTGCGGCGCTTTCCGTCGGTTGGAGATGTCCGCGGACTGGGGTTGATGCTCGTCATCGAACTGGTGCGCGACAAGAAGACGAAGGAGGCTTACGCCATGGGCGATCCCTTTGGCGTAGCGCTGGGCAAGTTCTGCCGCGAGCGCGGCGCGCTGGTTCGCGTGATGGCCGGCCGGATCATTCTTTCGCCGGCGCTGATCTTTTCGCGGGAAAACGTCGACGAGGCTGTCGCTGCGATCGAGGCGGGCCTGGCGGCGCTGGACAAGTGACCGCGCCAGTGAAAACCGGTTTTGTCTGGCACGAGCGTTATATGTGGCACGACACCGGCAACCTGTTCGGTCCGCCCGCGCTGCAACGCTTCATCCAGCCATTGCCGCATCCGGAGCGCCCCGAGACCAAGCGCAGGATCAAGAACCTGCTCGACATGGCAGGGCTCACGCCCAGGCTCACCGAAATCGAGCCCCGCCTCGCGATGGAGAATGAGCTGCAGCGATTTCATACGGCCGAGTATGTGCGCCAGGTGCGCGAAGTCAGCGCCGGCGGCGGTGGACAGCTCGCGCGCCGCTTCGGCGCGACACCGATCGGGCAGGGCGGTTATGAAATCGCGCTGCTGGCCGCGGGCGGTGCAATCGCGCTTGCCGATGCGGTGCTGGATGGCCGGGTGGACAACGGCTACGCGCTGGTTCGTCCACCGGGCCATCACGCGCGTCCCGACGAAGCCATGGGATTCTGCGTGTTCGGCAATGTGGCGATCGCCGGGCTGCACCTGCTGGAGGCGCGCGGGCTGGAGCGGATCGCGATCGTCGACTGGGATGCGCACCATGGCAACGGCACCCAGGAGGCGTTCTGGCGCGATCCGCGCGCGCTCACGATTTCCATCCACCAGGCCGGATGCTATCCCCCGGATTCCGGACCGGCAGAGGAGACAGGCGAGGGACCCGGGCGCGGCTACAACCTCAACATTCCCCTGCCGCCGGGCTCGGGTAACGGCGCCTACCGCGCCTGCTTCGAGCGCGTGGTGATCCCGGCGCTGCGCGCGTACCGGCCACAGTTCATCCTGGTGGCGAGCGGCCTGGATGCGGGCGCGCAGGACCCGCTGGCGCGCATGATGGTGACGGCCAGCGGCTACCGGTGGATGGCGCGCGAACTGCTAGCCACGGCGCGCGACCTGTGCGGCGGCAAAGTAGCGGCGATTCATGAAGGCGGTTATTCCGAGTCCTACGTGCCGTTTCTATGCGTTGCCGTGATCGAGGAATTGCTGGGTGTGCGCAGCGACGTGGAGGATCCTTTTGCCGGGCTGGATGGCCAGCCCTACCAGGAACTACAGCCTCACCAGGCCGATATCATTGGCGTTGCGGAGCGGCTGCTTCGCACCGCGCCTTTTTTTGTCCGCAGTTCGTAGTCATCGGGTTCGGCTTTGTCCGATCAACAATCAACAGCTAAGGAGAATTCATGTCTAGAGCGATAGTCGTAGCATTGATGACAATACTGGGTCTGGCGGCGTTGCCCGTTGCCGCGGCCTATCCCGAGAGGCCGATAGAGATCATATTCGGCTTTCCGCCGGGCAACGATACCGACAGCCTGGTGCGTCTCGCCGCGGCGACGATGTCCAAGCGCCTGGGCGTGCCGGTTGCGATCATCAACAAGCCGGGCGGCGGCGGTGTCGTCGGTGGGGCGGAAGCCGCGCGCGCAAAACCCGACGGGTACACGGTTGGTCTGTTCACGATCGGTTCCGGGCTGACGCAGATCATTGCCGGGAACACGCCGTACAAGTTTTCGGATCTGGCGCCGGTGGGGATGTTCATCTCGACCGCACTGATACTCGCTGCGCGCGGGGACGCGGGCTACAAAGACCTCAAGGAACTGGCGCGCACGGCCAAGCAGAAGCCGCCCGTCATCGGGATCTATGGTCCGGCCGGCGCGCCTACGCTGGTGGTTCAGATGATCGCGGCGGCCGACGGCTGGTCATTCAAGGGCGTGCCATTCCCGAACCCGAACTTCACCAACCTTCAATCCGGCGATGCCGAACTGATCACTGCCGGCGCGCTCATGCTGCAGGCGCAGATCAAATCGGGACAGGTGCGGGTGCTGGTGGCGATGACGCCCAGCAGAATCCCCGGCTTGCCCGACGTGCCTACCGTAAGCGAGGCGGGTTACGGCCCCAAGATGTCGCTGTGGTCCGGCCTGATGGCGCCCGCCGGCACGCCCAAAGAGGCCATCCAGAAATTGAGCGAAGCGCTCGCCGTCGCGCTCAAGGATCCGGGTTTCATCGAGACCTCCACCAAGACCGGCAACATTCCGAGCTACATGGATCCGGAGGTGTTTGCCGCGCAGATCAAGCAGGACGAGGCGATCTTTCGTCCGATCATGGAAAAGGCCGGGCTGATCAAGAAGCCCTGAGCGCAATGGTCGCGCTGGCGGCCCGCAAACTGCTGGTCGCAGTGACGGCCGCGGTCGGGGCAGGCGCGGCCTGGTTTGCGGTGGCCTCGCCATCGCTCATCGCCAACTATCGGCCGGGGCTGGCGTACTACGAATCGTCGGCGTTCTTTCCACGCCTGGGGCTCTGGCTTTGCGCCATATCTGCGGCGATTGTCATCGGGCAGACGCTATCCGGCCGCGTCGCCGAGCAAAGCGACGAAGTCGATGCCGAGACCTCCCGGATCGAGCCGGCGCTGATCAGCTTTCTATTGTTCGTCATCTATGCGTTGGCGTTGCCGGTGATCGGCTATGCGCCCGCCACCGCGCTCTTCGGCGCCGCGACCGGGTTGCTCATCGGGCTGAACTGGAAACGCTGCCTGGCAGCAGGCGTGGTTGCAGGACTGGCGGGACACGTGGTTTTCGCGCGGCTGCTCGGGGTCTCGTTTCCCGCGCCTTCCCTGCTGGAATGGATGGGCCTCGGCTAGGCCGCGGCGAGGACAGGCGCGTGGAGGGATTTCTTCTCGGCATGGTCGCCAGCGTTCAGCTTCCGGTGCTGCTCGCCCTTGCTGCCGGCAGTGTGCTCGGGCTCGTGGTCGGCGTATTGCCGGGGATCGGACCGGGCGTCGCCATCTCCATCCTCCTCCCTCTGACCTACGGCATGTCCCCCTTGGCCGGCATCACGCTCCTTCTTGGCATCTACTGCGGCGCGTTTTACGGGGGCGCGGTCACCTCCATACTGATCCGCACGCCGGGGGAGGCCTCCTCCATCATGACCATGTTCGACGGCTATCCGATGGCGCAGCGCGGTGAATCGGAGCGGGCATTGTCGCTCGCCTTCTCGTCGGCGTTCCTGGGTGGCATGGCGAGTGTCATCGTGCTGATTTTCGCGGCCGGCCCGCTCGCCGGACTGACCGCCCGATTCGGAGCGGCGGAGTACGCTTCCGCCGCGATACTTGCCCTCATCTGCGTGGCGCGGGCGTACAAGGGGCGGTTCTTCGCCGCCGCGATGATGGTCGGGCTCGGCTTGTTCGTCGCCGCCATGGGCATCGATCCGACCAGCAACGATCAGCGCTACACCTTCGGCATGACCGAGTTGCTGAGCGGACTGCCTCTCGCGCCGCTCGTTATCGGGTTGTTCGGGATCGCGCAAGCGGCGATTCTGATCGGCAGTCCCGCGGCCAAGGTGAGCGCGGAATCGGTTTCCGGGGCGGGGATCGGCATGCGGCACATGCTGGAGCCCTTGCGTTATCGCGGCACGCTCTCGAAGTCGATCGGCATCGGGGTGGGCATCGGCATCCTGCCCGCGGTGGGTGCGGCACTGTCCACGACCTTGTCCTATTTCGAGGCGCGGCGCTCCTCCGGCGACCCGGAGTCTTTCGGCAAAGGCAATCCCGAGGGCATCGTCGCCGCGGAGGCGGCGAACAACTCCAACAGCGGCGGAGCGATGCTGACGGTGCTGACATTGGGCATACCGGGTGATGCCATCACCGCCATGATCATGGGTGTGTTCATCGTTCACGGCGTGGCGCCCGGCCCGGCGCTTTTCTCCGAGCAACCCGCGCTTGCGAACGGCATTCTCGTGGCGATGCTGCTGATCAATATCTTCATCCTTGTCGTCCTCCTGTTTACGACGCGCTACCTCGCGATGCTCACGCGCACGGATTCGCGCGTTCTCGGCATGGGCATCCTGATGCTCTGCCTGGTCGGAAGCTTTTCGGTCGGCAATTCGATGGCGGGAATCTGGATCGCGCTTGGAGCGGGCGTATTCGGGTGGCTGTGTGCGCATGCGGGCATTCCGGTTGTGCCGCTGGTGCTTGGGGTGATCCTCGGCGACATGCTGGAAACCACGCTGCGCCAGGCGCTCGCGATCAGCGATGGCTCACCGATGATTTTTCTGAATCGGCCGGTGGCAGCCGGCATACTCGCGTTCAGCCTCTTGATGCTCTGCTGGCCTCTGATCTCGCGGATGTTCCGGCGACCGCGGGCAAGTGCGGGGCCCTGATGCAGGGCGCATAAACGGATTCGCTATTCCGGTCCGGGCGCCTTCGATTTCCGCGCCGGCCGGAAATACATTAGTCTCGGCAGCTATGACTAGAATCGCGTTTTACATGATGGGCCTCCTGCTGTGCCCGCTCCACAGCGGCGCGCAGCAAGTCACGGCTGTGCCACCGGAGAAGCCGGACCCGGCCAGGCACTATCTTTTCTACATGCACGGCCTGGCTGTGGAAACGCGGGGTCCCAACGTCCGCCATCCGCGTTACGGCAACGCCGATCACCAGGGCGTGGTCGAGGCACTTGCGAAAAAAGGTTTTCACGTCATCGCCGAACTGCGATCCGCGGGCACCAATCCGGTTGAGTACGCGCAGAAAGTGGCAGGCCAGATTCGTACAATGATCGACGCCGGTGTGCCCGCTGCCAACATTGCAGTCACGGGTTTCTCGAAGGGCGGTGCCATCACCATCGCGACCGCAGCCGTGCTCGATAATTCCGCGGTGCGCTTCGTGGTGATGGCCGGTTGCGGCATCGGGTCTTTCGCGGACAATTACGCGCGCCAGGTCGAAGCCGATGGCCCAAAGCTGAAAGGACGCATGTTGTCTTTGTACGACGCCGCGGACCGCGAAGGCGGTTCCTGCCAGGCAGCGTTCGCCAAGGCTGGACCCGACCTTGTGGCGAGCGAGAAAGTGCTCGATACGGGGGCGGGTCACGGCTTGTTCTTCCGGCCGCAGGCGGTGTGGATCGATGCCGTGGCGGATTGGGCGATGCGTTAGATGTTCGGAAGCAACAGTTGTTTTTCGGCAGGCGTCCTTTGACAGGCTCAGGACGAACGGAGGTTTCACAGTCCTTCGACAGGCTCAGGACGAACGGAGGTTTCGCAGTCCTTCGACAGGCTCAGGACGAACGGAGGTTTCTCAGTCCTTCGACAAGCTCAGGACGAACGGAAGCGGATTGTCAGTCGTAATCGAAAGCCGGACAGGATCGCAAAGGCAACCACAATGACATCATCAATGCGCGCTGCAATTTCGGCCGCGCTGTGCGCGTGCGTCATCGCGGGCGGCGCCGTGGCGCAGGCCTGGCCTAACAAACCGCTGCACATCGTATTGCCGTTCCCGCCGGGTGCCGCCAATGACCTGCTGGCGCGCACTATGGTGAATGAGATGGGCGGCTTCGGTACCTGGGTGGTGGACAACAAGCCCGGCGGCAACGGCAAGATTGCGGCCGATCAGGTGAAGAACGCCAATGACGACGGGCATACCGTGCTGCTCGCTTCGAACGCGTACACCATCTACAACGCCATGGCCCCGGAACGCTCGTGGGACATGGCCCGCGATTTCAACGGCGTCATCCTCACCAATCTGCTGCCATTTTTCCTGGTGGTGCAACCCGAAGCGCTGCCGGTAAAGGATGTCAGGGAACTCATTGCCTATCTCAAGGCGCGGCCGGGCAAATTCTCCTACATCACGCCCGGCATCGGATCGCCGCACCATCTCGGGATGGAATTGTTCAAACTGCAGGCTGGCGTGGACGTAGTGCATGTTCCCTACAAAGGCATGGGCCAGGCGATGGTGGACTTCCTCGCAGGGCGCGTGCACATGGCCATTACCGGCTATCCGGCCATAGCCAAGCATGTGGACTCGGGCAAGGTGAAGATCCTCGCCACCGCCGACAGCGCGCGAGCAACCTTTCAGCCCGACATCCCCACCCTGGTTGAATCAGGAGTTCCCGGCGCGGATTTCGACACCTGGCTCGGTTTCCTCGCGCCCTCTGCCGCACCCGCAATTGTGATACAGCGCCTCAACCTGGAATTCAACCGCGTGCTCAGATTGCCCAACGTGCGCGAACGGCTGGGCGCTGCGGGGTTCGTCATAGTCGGCGGCACGCCCGAGCGCATGCAGCAGCAGGTTGTCCGCGACGTGGCGCAATGGACGCGGGTGGTAAAGGCAGGAGGAATCAAGCCTGAGTAGCGTGGCGGCGTTTCCCTTTCGTGCGGAGCGCTCCGCACCATCCCCTTCTGGTGTCGCCAGACACGATAATCTTCGACAATTTTCCGAACCATGTGACCTACCCAGGAGCGCCTGTTCATGCCGACCTATCGCGAACACTTTTTCCCGAATACCGAAACGCTTGAGCCGGACGAGATGCGCATCACTGCGCTCGGCACGGGACGCCCGTTCGTGCGTCCCTGCCAGGCCAATGCGGGGTGGCTGGTGGAACTGGGCAATGGCGACAAATTCCAGCTGGACTTCGGCTACGGCACGCAGACCAATTTCGGCGCACTTGAAATTCCTTATCAGAACATGACCGCGTACTTCGCCACCCATCTGCATACCGACCACGTCGGCGATTTTGCGCAGGTATGGATCGGCAGCTGGGCGGGCGGGCGCACCAAGCCGCTGGAGGTCTACGGGCCGTCGGGCCCGGTGGCCAAGTACGGCATGCAGCACTTCGTCGATAAGCAAAAAGAGTCGTACGCCTGGGACACCGACACTCGCGTCGGCTTCCTGCCAGCAATCGGGGCCGAGGTGAACGTGCACGAATTCGATTATTCGAAAGTGCACGTGGTCTATGACAAGAACGGCGTAAAGATCACCAGCTTTCCCGCGGTGCACATCTACGACGGCCCGGTGAGTCTTCGCCTGGAATGGAACGGGCTGTGCTTCGTCTATTCCGGTGACACGACGCCCTCGTACTTCATGGTCGAAAACGGCAAGGGCGCCGATGTGCTGGTGCACGAGACCTTCAATACCGTGAGCCAGCTGAAGGAGCGTTCCGGTTACGACGAGCGCACCGCGCGCGGCATCGGCACCATCGCGCACTCCGACCCCGCCGAGGCCGGCAAGGTGCTGGCCGAATGCAATCCGCGGCTCGCGGTCGCCTTTCATTTCTTCAACGACTTCGACACCGCGGCGGAAATGGAGCGCGAAATCCGCACCCACTACAAAGGCCCGCTCGCCCTCGCGAAGGACTTGATGGTGTTCAACGTCACCAAGGAGAAAATCGTGACGCGCATGGCGGTAACGAGTTCGCACGTCTGGCCGAACAAGGAGCACCACGACCTGTTCAAGGCCGCGGAGCGCAAGGAACGCATGAAGATGTCGACCTGGCTGTCGGAGAAGCAGGTGTTTCCGAAGTTCTGAACGGGTCGCGCGGCAGGGTGCCGTCGAGAGCGGATTTCGCTACCGGGAATCCGGGGCCCAGGCATTTCTTATTGCTGCCTTGGGCAAGACCGCACGGATCACGTAGCTGGGGAGTTTCATCCGGCCCTCGCGGTCCCCGCCCCGCGTATGGTGGACTGCCGCGTCGACGGATGGCGTGTGCGCCTGACGGGACGACGGCCGCAGACCGTCCTCTTATCCAGATGAAAGGCTGTAAACCCGTGCCAGACGCGGCTTTCCAGTCATGTGGCATGTCCCGATCGAGAGGGAATACGCGGTCTGTCCCGTATTATTCTGCATTCCATTTCATGCATAAGTCGAATCGTGATCCTTCGGTAGCGCGAGGAACCGCATGTAGTTTCCTTCCCGCAAGACAACCGCGCGCCTGGCTTGCGTAAGGCGGATGCTATAGAGCGTGCGTTGCTTATCGTCCAGAAGATGCCGTTGCAGCAAGACGGGCACAGGATGAATTTTTTCCCATTTGAGACCCGGGTCACGTTGTACATCGGTCCACGCGAGTTTGCTGATTTTTTCGAGCTGCTTGAAGAGCTGGATCTTGTCGTTCTTTTCCAGCGCAAAAAGACTTTTCAGAAAATGGGGATTGTTCAGATCCAGTAGCACAAGGCTATTTTCGCCGGGCACTTGTTATCCCCAGCTTTTTTGAGAGCGCAGCAAGTGCGGTTTGCTTCGGCGCATTTTTTGCGGCCCATTCAAGCGCGTTATCGAGTTCCGCTTGCACCTCTTTTGAATGCACCCAAGTCTGGCTTTTGGGAATGGTGATCGAGGATTGAATACGCCACTCGCCGGGCTCAATTTCTTCGATCATTACCTGTTGCCCGGCGTATTGCTTGCCGAGTGAAATTTGCCCACTTGCGCCTACAATTTTGGTTTGGATGGTCATGACCGGCTCCGTTCATAAATTCATGCCGCATGATAGCACGAAGCATGAATGTTTTTCCATTTGAGACCCGGGTGGAAAGTCGCCCGAGTTTGAGCGTATGCGTCGCGGTCAGCAGGTCGTTCTCCGCCTTCGCCAGCCACTCCCGAACCACCAGTACCGAGGCATCAGCCTTTATCGCTTTACGATACGCGAAACAATTTCCACCAGAGTTCGCTCAATGCCCGCTTACATCCTGTTTGCCCACTCATCAGAATCCGGCTCAATGGATAGCATTGTGCGGTGTTCCGCCGCTGGATTAAGAGGAGCGGGAGCAAGTGTTGGCCGATCCATTCGTGATTCACTCCAGGATGAGCGGGTCATGGGTTGCTCATTTTTCGATGAGCAGGCAGCACCCGCCCCGGTGCAGGATTTATTGCGAAGAACAAGGGATGGGCAGAAACGGCGGATGACAGCGCGCATGCAAGCTGAACTCCCGAGCCAGCCCGGGTTACGATAGCGCTTCTTGCTGAAATTGACGGGAAAGGGCCAGGGCATGGGCAAATACCGCGACAATCCGGCCGCCTTGTTGGGCCTGGTGGATCCCGACCGGGTGCATCGCGACATCTACATCGACCCCGAGGTGTTCCAGCTGGAAATGGAACGGCTCTGGTCGCGCACCTGGATTTATGTCGGCCACGCGAGCCAGGTGCCCGCGGCGGGAGATTACATCACCGCCGACATTGCGGCCAAGCCGGTCATCATGGTGCGCCACTCGGACAACAGCGTGCGGGTGCTGATGAATCGCTGCGCGCACAAAGGCGCGAAGCTGGTAGCCGACAGCGCGGGCAGCACCGGCAGGTCGTTCCGCTGCCCTTACCACGGCTGGGCTTACCGCACCGACGGGTCGCTGCTGGCGGTGCCGCTGCCCAAGGGTTACGAGGGCACGCGCATGGAGGAGTCCGGCGCCTTGCGCGGCCTTGCGTCGGTGAAGCATGTCGAGGTCTATCGCGGTTTTGTGTTCGCGCGGCTCTCCGGCGAGGGTATGGGGTTCCGTGAATTTTTCGGCGATTCGCTGTCCTCGATCGACAACCTCGCCGATCGCTCGCCCGAGGGCGAACTGGAAATCACCGGCGGCTGCCTGCGCTACCTGCACAACTGCAACTGGAAAATGTACGTCGAGAACCTGAACGACGCCATGCACCCGATGATCGCGCACGAGGGCTCGGCGGGGATTGCCAAGGAACTGTGGGAGGGCAAGCCCGCTGACATGCCCAAGCCCATGCCGATCGAGCAGTTCGTGCCCTTTGTCAACGGATACGATTTCTTCGACAAGATGGGCGTGCGCGTGTATGCGCATGGGCACGGATTCACCGGGGCGAATTTTTCCATTCATTCCGCCTATTCCCCCATCCCGGGCTATGAGGACGCCATGAAGCGCGCCTACGGCGAGGAGCGTACCCATGCCATTCTCGGCACGGTGCGCCACAACACCGTCTACTACCCCAGCCTCACCATCAAGGGCGCGATCCAGTCGATTCGCGTGGCGCGGCCGCTGGCTGCCGACAAGACGGTGCTGGAGTCCTGGACGTTCCGCCTCAAGGGCGCCCCGGAAAGCCTGTTGCAGCGGACGGTGATGTACACCCGTCTCATCAATTCGCCGATGTCGGTGGTGGGGCACGACGACCTGCACTGCTACCGCTCCATACAGGAGGGGCTCGCCGCCGATGGCAACGAGTGGGTCAGCCTCCACCGCGATTTCGATCCCGCCGAGATCGGCGCAACCGAGCTCACCGTCAAGGGCACCAGCGACGTTTCCATGCGCAACCAGTTCCGCGCCTGGCGGGAGTTCATGGGTCCGGAGAGCAGTCTTCATGCGGGTGAAAGTGTCCCGGTGGAGAAAGCGGCGGCACAGGCCTGACATGGATGCAACGCCCACCGAGCAGGACCTGATCCGTTTTGTCAGCCGCGAGGCGCGCCTCCTCGACGAGAAACGTTACGACGAGTGGTTCGAGCTGTTTACCGATGATGCGTACTACTGGGTGCCGCTCGCACCGGGGCAGACCGATCCGCTCAACCACACCTCGCTCGCCTACGAGGACAAGCTGCTGCTGCAATTGCGCATCGAGCGGTTGCGCAGCCCGCGCGCCCATTCGCAGAAGCCCGTCAGCCGTGGCCATCATGTGCTGCAGCTGCCCGAGGTGGAAAAATCCGAACACCCCTGCGCGGACAAACCGGGCGGCGAATACCTTACCCGCACGCCTTTCATCTATACCGAGACGCGCGGCGACGAATCGCAGCGCTATGCCGCCACCGCATGGCATACACTGAACTGGCTGGAGGGGCGTTTGCGCATCCGGCAAAAGCGCGTCGATATACTCAATTGCGATGCCGCTCTGCCGTCGATCCAGCTTTTTTTCTGAGCAGCTTCCTGTGACTTGCTCCCTGTGACTATTCCCGAGAACGCGCAATCCAGTGTGGGCGCGCAGGCGACCGGTCGGGTGTTTCCCGACCCGGCGTTTCCCAGCGTCTATGCCGCGTTTTGCGCCACGGCGGCGCGCCTGCCCGACCGGCCGTTCCTGCGCGTTCTGCCGGAAACAGCCGGTATCTACGGCATAGCCGCCGGCGATATATCGTACGGCGCGGCGCTCGCGCAGGTGCGGCGCGCACGCGAGTCCTACCGCCTTGCGGGCTACGGGTTTGGCCACCGCGTCGGGTTGCTGCTGGAAAACCGTCCGGCATTTTTCATCCAGTTCCTGGCGCTGAACAGCCTCGGCGTGTCGGTGGTGCCGATAGGGCTGGACCTGCGCGCAGCGGAGCTCGAGTATCTGATCGGCCACAGTGAACTGTGCCTGGTGATATCGCTGCCAGAACGTATCGATGCGCTGCAGGCCGCAGCGCGCGCGGCGCGACGGCCCTTGACAGCCGTTCCGCCCGAGGGCGTGGATGCCGTCGGGCCTCCCGCGGTGGCTTCGCCCGATTCACCCGCGCGCGACCCGGATGTGGAAGATGAGTGCGCCCTGCTCTACACCTCTGGCACCACCGGCCAGCCCAAGGGCTGCGTGCTGGCCAACCGCTATTTCCTGCAGATGGGATTTCACTACGTGAGGCTGGGCGGTCTGTGCACGGTGCGGCCAGACACGGAAACGTTGATCACGCCCTTGCCGATGACGCACATGAACGCGTTTGCCTGTTCGACGACTGCGATGATGGTCAGCGGCGGATGCGTGGTGCCGCTCGACCGGTTCCATCCGAAAAGCTGGTGGGACAGCGTGCGCGCGTCAAGGGCAACCATTGTTCACTATCTGGGTGTGATGCCGGCCATGCTGATGTCGGCCGCACCGGATCCGACGGACACAGATCACGAGGTTCGATTCGGCTTTGGCGCCGGAGTCGACCGGCGCCTGCATGCGCCCTTCGAGCAGCGCTTCGGCTTTCCGCTCACGGAAGGCTGGGCCATGACCGAGACCGGCGCAGGCGGTATCGTCACCGCGCATGTGGAGCCGCGCCATGTCGGCACCGCCTGCTTCGGCAAGGCGCCGCCGGAGGTCGAGGTCCGCTTGATCGACGACGAAGGCCGGCTGGTGCCCGACGGAGAGAATGGCGAACTGCTGGTGCGCGCCTACGGTCTCGATCCGCGGCGCGGATTCTTCCGCGAGTACCTCAAGGATCCGGTGGCCACCGCCGAGGCCTGGAGCGGGGGTTGGTTCCACACCGGCGACATCGTGCGCCGCGATGCTGAAGGCGACTTCCATTTCGTCGACCGCAAGAAGAACGTGATCCGGCGCAGCGGCGAAAATATCTCAGCGGTGGAAGTCGAATCGGTGCTGCGTCAGCACCCCGAGGTGCAGGAGGTTGCGGTGGCGGCGACCCCCGATGCGGTGCGCGGCGACGAGGTGCTCGCCTGTGTCGTCCCGCGACGCGCGCTGACCGGGGCGGAGCAGGCCAGCGTGGCAAACGACATCGTGGCACATTGCCTCGAGCGCCTGTCCTACTTCAAGGCGCCGGGCTATGTGGGCTTCGTCGCCAGCCTGCCGCTGACGTCGTCGCAGAAAATCCAGCGCGGCGAATTGAAGCGCCTCGCCGCGGGCATGCCCGGCACGCCGGGCGTGATCGACACGCGCGCCCTCAAACGCCGGCAGGCATCATGAATGGAGCATTCGATGAGTGAGCAGCAAGATGGCTGAACAGCGTGGCTGAACAGTGTGGGTGGACAGCATGGGTGAACAGCGTGGGTGGACAGCGTGGGTGAACAGCGTGGGTGAACAGCGTGGGTGAACAGCGTGAGTGAACGGCGCGTTGCCGTGGTGACCGGCGGCAGCGCCGGAATAGGCCGCGCCATCGCGCAGCGGTTGCTGGACGCGGACCATGAGGTGGTGTCGCTGGATATGCAATCGCCGCAACTCGTGCACCCGCGTCTTGCGCACGTTGCCGTCGACTTGTCGGACACGGCTGCGACCCGGGCGGCAGCGGCGGAAATCACGCGCGCGCGCGCGGTGACGACGGTGATCCACAATGCGGGCATCATCCGGCCGGCGTTGCTGCCGGACGTGAAGCTCGAGGATTTCAATGTGCTGGTGAACCTGCACCTGTCTGCGGCAATCCTGCTGCTGCAGGCGGCGCTGCCGGCGATGAAATCCGCGGGCTACGGCAGGGTGGTGTTCGTTTCCACGCGCGCGGTGCTGGGCCTTGCCACGCGCACCTCGTATTCGTCGACGAAGGCAGGCATGCTGGGCATGGCGCGCACCTGGGCGCTGGAACTGGCGCCGCAGGGCATCACGGTCAACGTGGTGGCGCCCGGTCCGATCCAGACCGCGAATTTTCACGGCATCGTGCCCGAAGGCAGTCCCCAGATTGACCGTATCATCCAGTCCATCCCGGTGAAGCGGCTCGGCCAGGCGGACGATGTGGCGCGCGCGGTGATGTTTTTCGCGGACCCGGAGGCGGGCTTCGTCACCGGACAGGTGTTGTATGTGTGCGGCGGCACCAGCGTCGGCAGTCTGACGCTTTAGCTTCGCGGGAATTTAGCTGCGCGGAATTTACCGGCGGGATATCTTGATCGGGACGATGAGCATGCAGGCATGAAGAAGCGCGCCGGATACGAGGATGTGGCGGTGGCCGTGCCGGTAACCGTGCCCTATGTGCGCTATTCGATACGCGGCGCGCACTGGTGGGTGGGGCGGGCGCTGGCGGCGTTGTGCAAGGATTCAGGCATCAAGAAGGAAGAGATCGACGGGCTGTGCCTTGCGAGCTTCACGCTTTCGCCGGACGTCGCCGAGGGACTGACGCAGCACCTGGGGGTGTCGCCGCGCTGGCTGGATCATGTGCCGCTGGGCGGTGGCAGTGCCGTGGTGAGCCTGCGGCGCGCGGCGCGCGCGGTGCAGGCGGGCGACGCGGATATCGTCGCCTGTATCGCGGGCGATGCCAATCACGTCGATTCGTTTCGCCTCAACACCTCGAACTTCAGCCTGTTTGCCCGCGACGCGGTGTATGCCTACGGTTCCGGCGGCACCTACGCCAGCTTCGCCTTCCTCACTGCGCATTACATGCGCACCTACGGCGCGACCCGTGAAGACTTCGGCAAGCTGTGCATCGCGCAGCGCGACAATGCGCTCGCCAACCCGAATGCCCTGTTCAAGAAGCCGCTGTCGATGGAGGAATACCTGAACGCTCGTCCCCTGGCCGAACCGGTGCACCTGTTCGACTGCGTCATGCCCTGCGCGGGCGCGGATGCATTTCTCGTGATGCGGCGGGGAGAGGCCGAAGCGCGCGGCCTTGCCTGGACGCGGCTGCTCGGCACGATAGAGCGCCACAATGCCTTCTCGGCCGACCCGGTGCAGTTCCGCGGTGGTTGGGTGGTCGACCGCGACGAGTTGTATGCGCAGGCGGGTGTAGGTCCCAATGACATGGATTTCGTCCAGGCCTACGACGACTATCCGGTGATCAACGCGATGCAGATCGAGGATCTGGGATTCTGCGAAAAGGGCGAAGCACCCGACTTCATACGCGAGCACACCTTCACCACCCATGGCACGTTCCCGTTCAACACCTCCGGCGGCCAGCTCTCGGTGGGCCAGGCCGGGGCCGCCGGCGGACACCTGGGCATGGTGGAGGCGATCCGGCAACTCACCGGTGACACCATCGGCGGCAAGGTAAAGGATGCGGAGGTCGGTCTCGTCAGCGGCTTTGGCATCATCAATTACGATCGCGGCCTGTGCTCCGGGGCGGCGATCCTCGCCACCGGCAGTCGCCGGCATTGAAGCGGTCAACCTGATATGCACACGATGATCCACACACCATGACTTCGCCCCTGCAACGTCCGCGGCGCAAGAACCCGATACTGCGCACCCGGCTGCCCACCCGGCCGCCGGGCGCGCGCAGCCGCGTCGCGCTCGGCATGACCGCCGCCGCGGCGCGCGGGGAATTTCAGCTGCAGGTGTGCGCCGATTGCAAGGCGGTGCAATATCCGCCGCGCGAAGCCTGCCATGTCTGCCTGTCTGAAAAACTCCGCTGGAGTCCGCAGGACGGCGGGGGCGAACTGGTTTCCGAGACCATCCTGCATCTCAGCTACGAGTTGTTTTTTCGCGAACGCACGCCGTGGCGCCTGGGCATGGTGCGCCTCGACTCGGGCCCCATCGTGATTGCCCATCTGCACCGCGATTGCCCGCCTGCCCTCACCCGCGTAAAAGTGAGCGCCTGTCTGGATAAAGCCGGCCAGGCAGCGCTGTTTGCCGTATCCGAAAAGGAAACCCCCAACATGGCCGATGATCCGCAGTTGCGCGAGATGACCTGCGATCCCCGCTTCAGGAAAGTGTTTGTCACCGATGGCAAGACCGCGGTCGGCCAGGCGATCGTGCGCGGTCTGGCGGCGGCCGGCGCCGATCTCATCTGGGTCGGCCATGCCGAGCCGTGGAAAAAATATCCCGGACTGGAGGAATTGAAACAGCTGCCGCAGGTGACCTTGCTGCCGTTCGATCTCACCAACGGCCGCTCGGTCAAGGAGATATGCGGAGAGATCGGCGGGCGGGTCGACATCGTGGTGAACAACGCCGAGTACCACCGCAATTTCGGCATACAGTCGCGCCAGGGCATCGAGGTGGCGCGCGCCGAAATGGACGTGAATTACTTCGGTCTGCTGCGTCTTGCGCAGGAACTCGCCCCGGCCATGCGCGCGCGCGCCGCCGACGGCCAGTCGAGCGCCGTGGCCTGGGTCAACCTGCTGTCCATTTTCGCCTTGTCGAATTTTCCGCCGCACGGCACCTACTCCGCATCCAAGGCAGCGGCGCACTCGCTGGCGCAATGCCTGCGCGCGGAAATGCAGCCGGCCGGATTGCGCGTGATCAACGTCTATCCCGGACCGATAGAGGATGAGTGGAACCAGATGCTGCTGCCGCCCAAGCTCACGCCGCAGGCGGTCGCCAATGCCATCGTCCGCGCGCTGCAGGGCGGAGTCGAGGATGTCTATCCGGGCGACGTTGCGCAGGACTGGCTGGCGCGCTGGCGCGACAACCCCAAGGCGCTGGAGCGCGAAGTGGCTGCAGGGTAGTGGCCGCAGGATAAGAGGCCGCAGGATAAGAGGAAAACATCATGACTGAAGCAGCAACGCAAACGTCGCAGGCCGGCGCGCCGTCACCGGCGAACGCACTGATGCAACTGGTCAGCGAAATGGCGGCGGGTCGCATTCGCGTCGTTGACCTGACGCAGACGCTGTCGCCGGAATTTCCGCAAATCACCCTGCCGCCGGAGATGGGGCAGTGCTGGCCGTTTCGCATCGAGGAGGTGTCGCGCTACGACGAGCGCGGTCCGGGCTGGTACTGGAACAATTTTTCCTGCGGCGAGCACACCGGCACGCATTTCGACGCGCCCATCCACTGGGTGTCGGGCAAGGACCTGCCGCAGAACAGCGTCGATACCATCGCAGTCGAGAATTTCATCGCGCCGGCGGTCGTCATCGATTGTTCGAAGGAATCCGCGGCGGACGCGGATTTCCTGCTGACTGTGGCCATGCTGAAAACCTGGGAAGCAAAACACGGCCGCATTCCGCCGCGCTCCTGGGTGCTGATGCGCACCGATTGGTCCAAGCGCAGCGACGATCCGGTGGCCTACCAGAACTTCGACGAGACCGGCCAGCACACGCCCGGACCCGACGTCGACGCGGTGCAATTCATGGTCAATGAGCGCAACGTGATCGGCTTCGGCTCCGAGGCGATCGGCACCGACGCGGGTCAGGCCCAGTACCTGCGCCCGCCCTATCCCTGCCACTACTTCATGCACGGCAACGGCCGCTATGGTCTGCAATGCCTGGCGAATCTGGATCTGCTGCCGCCGACCGGCACGGTGGTCATCTGCGCGCCGTTGAAGATCCTCAACGGCAGCGGCAGCCCGCTGCGGGTGATGGCGCTGGTGCCGTCGGTTTAGGCGCGCAAGTCATTGACCGATGTTGGTGTGCGCTGCGCTTACCCCAACCTACAATTGGTTAAATTATATTTGTCGGGGCGCCATTCTGCGGTAGTTTGCGGGAACAATTGGCTCAAAAATAATATAAATATCGGACTGTAAAGACCGAGAAACATCATCGATGTTCGGCGCGCTGAAGCTGCGCCCTACGGACGGCGATGGGTCACCGACTCGCGGTTTGAACCACGTTGCAGGGCGCGGATTGTCCTATCCGTTATCCGTTGATTGACTTTCGGCGCACCGCCAAATACAGTCCACACCACTAGCCCAGTTGATCCTGGAGTGCATGCGACTGCGTCACGTTGCTCTTCATGCACTTCTAGATTGCATTTAGGTTGCTTGCATCCAGGTTGCACGTAAACGGCCTCGGTGGCCGATTCGACTTTGGAGGAACACATCAGTACCGTCAAGTTCGGGGTCAACTTCATGCCGACGGCGTCGCTTCCGGAGGTCGTTGGCTGGGCTAAGGAAGTCGAGCGGTGCGGCTACGACCTGCTCGGGATCTCAGACTCCCAGTCCATCTGCCGGGATGTCTACATGACGCTCGCGCTGTGTGCGGCCAATACGGAGCGTATCCGCTTGGGCCCTCGCGTGATTACGCCAGTCACGCGTCATCCCGCTGTGGCAGCGGGTGCGGCGGCGACGCTGGCCGAGCTCGCCCCCGGCCGGACCATGCTCGGCATCGGCTCCGGGGACAGTGCCGCCTTCAACCTCGGCCTCAAGCCCGCGTCGCTCGCCCAGCTGCGCGAGTACGCGGTCACGATCCGCGAGCTCCTGACATCGGGAACCGCCATCTATCAGGGCAAACAGGCCAAGTTCACCTGGTCCCGCACGTCGGTACCGATCTTTCTGGCTGCCTCCGGGCCGAAGACCCTCCGTTTGGCCGGCCAGATCGCCGACGGGGTGGTAATTCGCACCGGTATCACGCCTGATATTGTCCGCGACTCGATCGCACAGGTCCACGCCGGGGCCCAAGAGGCCGGCCGCGACCCTGCCGAAATCGACATGTGGTGGTGGCCCGATATCAACATCGCAGGAAGCTATCGTGAGGCCGTCGCCGAGATTACGATGTCGCTTGCGGCCGCGGGCAACCACCTGAGCAGGTTCACCACCGAGGGCAAGCACATCCCGCCCGAGCTTCTGTCGAAGGTCAAACTCCTCGGAGAGCGCTACACATTCGAAGACCATGTTATGGTCGGCAGCGCGAATTGCCGGCTCATCGAGGAGCTCGGCTTGGTGGATTTCCTCGCCGAGCGTTTCGCTATCGTGGGAACGGCCGCCGACTGTATTCGTAAGCTGGAGACTATCGTCGACGCAGGTGCCCGACAGATCTGGTTGAGCGTCCACTTCGACGACAAGTACCGATTCCTGCGCGAGTGGGCCGCGAAGGTCATGCCTGCGTTCCGGTGAGTGCGCCAGCCACGACGACCAGGGAGGTACGATGCTAAAGATCGCGGGTGTGCAGTTCATCGGTCAGACCGACAAGGAAGCGAACATCCAGACGGCGGTCCGTCTGGTGCGGCAGGCGGCGACACAGGGCGCCCGGATGGTGTGCCTGCCCGAGCTTTTCAGCACCATGTATTTCTGCGTCGAGACGCGGCGGGAGTATTTTGACTGGGCGGAGCCCATCCCCGGGCCGACCATCGAGCGCATGGCTGCGCTCGCGCGCGAGACCGGCATCGTTCTGATCGCGCCGATTTTCGAGCGCGCGCCCGACGGGCGCTTCTTCAATACCGCCGCCGTCATCGGACCCGATGGCGCGGTCATCGGCAAGTACCGCAAGTCAAGCATCCCCTTCATGGACGTCAGCCGCAGTTCCGAGCCGCGCGGCAACGAGAAATTCTATTTTTCACCCGGCGATCTCGGCTTTCCGACCTTCGAGACACCGTTCGGCCGCATCGGCATCCTGATCTGCTACGACCGCCACTTCACGGAGGCGGCGCGCGTGCTCGGCCTCGGCGGCGCCGAGATCGTCTTCGTACCCACCGCCACCACCTTCATGACACGCTATCTCTGGGACCTCGAACTGCGCGCCCATGCGGTCACGAACATCTACTACGTGTGCGGGGTGAACAAGGTGGGTGTGGACATTGGCGGCTCGGCCCGCAACCACTTCGGCAACAGCATGGTGATCAATCCACGCGGCGAGATCCTGGCGCAGGCGAGCGACACGCGCGAGGACATTGCGATCGCCGCGGTCGATCTTGCCGTGATCCCGGAGATGCGCACGCTGTGGGGCTATTACCGCGACCGCCGGCCGGACCTGTATGGACCGCTGCTGGACGCCGTAGCCGCACCGGCGAGCCGCGTCGCCTGAAAGAAATGCGTCCAGGCCCTTCGGCAGGTGCTGCTGCCGACCGTGCCACATCGAATTCCCGGAGGCGAGGCTGACATGCCTGAACTGGATCTGATCATTCGCAACGGAACGGTCGTCACGGCGACCGACCGGATGCAATGCGACGTTGGCATCGCCGACGGAAAGATTGTCGCCTTGAACTCCCGGCTGGAGCGAGCCGCGCAGGAGATCGACGCGGCGGGGCTATACGTTCTGCCGGGCGGCGTCGAAGGCCATTGCCACATCGAACAGCGAGGCACGCACGGAGTCATGACCGCGGACGATTTCTACACCGGCACGGTGTCCGCGGTATTTGGCGGCACGACGACCGTGCTGCCGTTTGCCGCACAAGGCCAGGGGCAGTCGCTACGCCAGGTCGTCGATGACTACGCCGCATGCGCCCGTCCGAAAGCCGTCATCGACTACGGTTTCCATCTCATTATCGCCGACCCGACGCCGCAGGTGCTCGAACAGGAGCTGCCCTCGTTGATTCAGGACGGGTACACGTCCTTCAAGATCTACATGACTTACGAAGGATTGCGTCTCGACGACCTGCAAGTCCTGGAGGTGTTTGCAGCCGCGCGGGCGCTCGGGGCATTCGTCATGGTCCATGCGGAGAACCATGACATGATCCGCTGGCTGCGCAAGCGCTTGATCGACCGCGGCCACGTGAAGCCGAGATATCACGCCATCAGCCATCCTCGGGTCGGCGAGGGCGAGGCCGCGAATCGCGCCATCGCGCTGTCGCGGTTGATCGACATTCCCATCCTGATCGTCCACGTTTCCTGCGAGCAGGCGATGATCGAGATTCGCAAAGCGCAGACGGCGGGCCTGAAAGTATTCGCGGAAACCTGCCCGCAGTACCTGTGCCTGACGGCCAAGGACCTCGACCGCGAGGCCTTCGAAGGCGCGAAATTCTGCTGCAGCCCGCCGCTGCGGGATGTCGCGTCGCAGGAAGCAATCTGGCGGGGCATCCGTAACGGCACCTTCCAGGTCTTCTCGTCGGACCATGCGCCCTACCGGTTCGACGAGACCGGCAAGTTTCACGCGGGCCCGAACCCCAACTTCACGCAGGTGGCCAACGGCCTGCCGGGAATCGAATTGCGTGCGCCGCTGCTGTTTTCGGAAGGAGTCGGCAAGGGGCGCATCGACCTCCATCAGTTCGTTGCCCTGACCTCGACCAACCCTGCGAAGCTCTACGGGCTCTATCCGCGCAAGGGATCCCTCGCTATCGGCGGCGACGCGGACATCGCCCTCTGGGATCCGAACAAAGAAGTGACGGTGACCCACAGCATGCTTCATGACGCCTGCGGATACACGCCATATGAAGGCATGCGCGTCAAAGGCTGGCCTGTGACCGTTCTCAGCCGTGGTCGCATCGCGGTCCAGGATGGTCAATTGAAAATCGCCAAAGGCAGCGGTCGCTTTCTCAAGCGCGAGTTGTCGAGCGCCGCCCGGCCCCTCGGCGTCCTCGAACAGGAAATGGATCCAGGGAAGAACTTTGGCGCAGACCTGCTTTCGTCCAAAATCTCGCGGAAAACATGACGGGCATTTCGCAGGGCGGACCGAAGGCCGCATCGCCAGGGTGGAGGCGGCGATCGCGGCGGGGACGCGGCAATTCTGGATCGGCATCCACTTCGACGACAAGCAGCGTTTCATCCGGGAGTGGACCGCAAAGGTTATTCCGGCGTTCCGTTAGCCGGCTGCGGCCGGGCCGCCTGCGCGCGTGCGCGAGCGGAGAGACGCCGGGTTGATGAATCGGCATAGGGCCATCTGACGAACTGGATCCGAAAAATGACACATGTCCTTCATCGAACACTCAACCAGGACTATCCCTGCGTTGACACCGGTTATGGCGTATTCCTCAGGGATACGAATGGCAAGGAGTACATCGACGCTTGCGGCGGAGCGGCGGTGTCCTGCCTGGGCCACCAGCATCCCGATGTCGTGGCGGCCATCGTGCGCCAGGCGAACAAACTCACCTACGCACACACCAGCTTTTTCACCACCGAAATCGCCGAGACGCTGGCGGACAAACTGATCGCCGGCGCCCCGCGTGACCTGTCGCGCGTCTATATGGTCTCCAGCGGTTCCGAGGCAATGGAGACCGCCCTCAAGATGGCCCGCCAATATTACGTCGAACTCGGCCAGCCACAGCGGCGCTTCTTCATCGGGCGTAAGCAGAGCTTCCACGGCAATACCCTGGGCGCGCTCGCAGTGGGCGGCAATGAATGGCGCCGCAAGCAGTTCGCTCCCCTGCTGATCGAGACCCACCACGTCTCGGCGCCGTATGACTATCGAGACCGCAGGCCCGCAGAGAGCCCGGCGGCCTATGGCGCCCGGCTGGCCGAGGAACTGGACGCCAAACTGGTGGAAATCGGATCGGAGAACGTCCTCGCCTTTGTCGCCGAGACCGTTGGCGGCGCGACCGCGGGGGTTCTGCTACCCCCGCCGGGGTATTTCGAACGCGTCCGGTCCGTCTGCGATCGCCACGGAATTCTCATGATCCTGGACGAAGTCATGTGCGGCATGGGCCGCACGGGAACGCTGCACGCCTGCGAGCAGGAGGGGATCAGCCCCGACTTGATGACCATCGCAAAGGGGCTCGGCGGCGGCAACATGCCCATTGGCGCGGTGCTGATCGCCGACAAGATTTTTGAAGCGTTTCGCAAAGGCTCCGGGCTGTTCCAGCACGGGCACACTTACCTCGGCCACCCGATTGCCTGCGCGGCCGCGCTGGCGGTTCAACAGGTGATTGAACGTGACCGATTGCTCGACAACGTCAAGGCGCGCGGCGCGCAGCTTGGCGCGCGCCTTTGCGAGCGACTCGGCAACAGCGCGCAGGTGGGCGATATCCGCGGCCGAGGGCTTTTCTGGGCGCTGGAACTGGTTTCCGATCGCGCTACCAAAGAGCCTTTTGCCCCGGCATTCAAAATGCACCAGCGCGTAAAGCGGGAGGCCATGGCCCGCGGCCTGCTCGTCTATCCCATGGGCGGCACGATCGACGGCAGTCGCGGCGATCACGTGCTTCTGGCGCCCCCTTTCATCGTCGACTCCACGATGATCGACACCATCGTCGATCGCCTGGGCGATGCCATCGACGCCAGTGTGGGCGCCGCCCTCACGGCGAGCGCCCAGGGGTAGGCCGGCCGCGCCGTCAGGCTGCGCCCGCAGTCAATGGCCCAGCCGGTGCTCCAGGCGGCTGACCATCCGCACCACCGGCCACAGCATCAGCAGATAGATCGCCGCCGCCAGCACGATGGGCGAGGCATTCTGCGTCATGGCGCGCCCCATGTCCGAGGAGTAGAGCATTTCCGGCAGCCCAACCACGCTCGCGAGAGCGGTCAGTTTCACGACCTCGATCGTGTTGGAGATCAGGTCCGGGAGCACGTTGCGCACTGCCTGAGGCAGCACCACGAAAAACGTCGTCTGCAGCTTCGTGAGGCCGGTCGAGCGGGCCGCCTCCGATTGGCCGGCGCCAACGCTCTCGAGGCCGGCGCGGTACACCTCCCCGTAGTAGGCGGAGGTGTTGAGCAGGAAAGCGACACAGACGGCCATATACGGCGACGGCCGGATGCCAATGAAGGGCAGCCCGCTATAGATGAAGATCAACAGAACCAGCGGCGGCACCGAGCGGAAGAAATCCACCTGAAGCATGACCGGGATGCGAACCATGCGCCAGCGCGAGTGCATGCCGAACGCAATGATCAACCCGCCGCCGAGTCCGAGCGGAATGACCGCGGCACAGACCAGCAGCGTCATGCCCAGGCCGTTGAGCACCAGCGGGAAAACCTTGACGATGACTTCAATGTTGAAGAAATCATGGATCAATGCCTCCATCAGGCACGCCTCCAGGCGAAGCGCGTTTCGATCCAGCGGGAGGCGATGACGACCGGAATGAACAGCAGCACGTAGGCGAGCGCGCCGAGCATCAGCGGCGTGGAATTGCCGATGATGCTTTGTCCGGTCGAGGCGACGCTGAGGATCTCGGGAACGCCGATCACGCCGCCGAGCGCGGTATTCTTCGTGATCCCGATGGTGCGATTGGTGAGCGGCGCGATCGCCAGCCGGACTGCCTGCGGCAGGACAATGTAGGCGAGCGTCTGGCCAAAGGACAGGCTGGTCGAGCGCGCGGCCTCCCACTGCCCCTTGCGCACCGAGAGAATTCCGGCCCAGAAGATTTCTTCGGCGAATGCCGCCAGCACAAGCCCCAGAGCGAGCCAGAGCACCTGGAAAGCCGAGAGGACAATCCCCAGTCCGGGCAAGCCGAAATAGAACAGCAGGATCAGCACCAGCGGAGGAAAGGCGCGCAGCGCGTCGACAGCGATGACTATGGGATAGTTGACCGCGCGGACCTCGAAGCTGCGGATGACCGCGAGGGTGAGCCCGGCAAGAATGCCGGAGACCACGACCAGCGTCGCCAGATGGATCGTGACCAGCATCGCCTTGGCGATTTCCGGCGCGAAGCGGGCAACCAGATCCGCCCGGAAGAAGGATTCTATGAGGAGCGACCAGGAGTCCATGTCGTGCGGTCGATGCGCGGGGCTCGATTCCCTTGCGCCGGGCCGGCGATGTCGGGGGAACCCATTTTAGTCGCCGCCAGCCCGCGACGGGAGATGAATGCGTCGGCGACGGGACATGACCCGTTCGCGGCGTGGACCGCCTCGAATGGGCGATCCGATTCCGCGGTACCATCCACCATCGTCAGCGAAGTCCCATCGATGCCGCAATCGCTCAAAACACCTTCCCGGGGAGGCCAGCCCGCCGCCGATCCCGCGAGCGGACGCGCCCCTGCGGCATGACCAGCGACGCGCCGAAGATGCTGGAAGTGCGGGGGCTGCGAAAGAGTTTCGGCCACGCCGAGATTCTCCGCGGCATCGATCTCGCCGTCCTGCGGCAGGAGCTCGTTTTCGTCATCGGGCCTTCAGGCTCGGGCAAGAGCACCCTGCTGCGCTGCTGCAATCGGCTGGAGGAGCCCACCGGAGGCTCGGTGATCGTCGACGGCATCGACCTCATGTCACCGACGACCGACATCAACGCCATGCGGCGCCACATTGGCATGGTGTTCCAGTCGTTCAATCTCTATCCGCACATGACGGCGCTGGGCAACGTCACCCTCGCTCTGCGCAAGGTGTTGCGGCTCCCCCGGCCGGAAGCGGAGGCGATCGGGATGGCCGCGCTCGCCCGTGTCAGCCTGACGGACAAGGCGCGCGCGTACCCTGCGGAACTCTCGGGCGGCCAGCAGCAGCGCGTGGCGATCGCGCGCGCGCTGGCGCTTGAACCCAAGATCATGCTCTTCGACGAGCCGACCTCCGCGCTCGATCCGGAACTCGTCGGCAGCGTGCTGCAGGTAATGCGCCAGCTCAAGGCTGGCGGCATGACCATGCTCGTGGTCAGTCACGAAATGCGATTTGCCCGCGAGGCGGCCGACCGCGTGATCTTCATGGACGGCGGCCTCATCGTCGAAGAGGGTCCGCCGGCGCAGTTGTTCTCCAGTCCGCGCGAGGCGCGAACCAGCGCATTCATCGCGGAATTGGTGCGCTGACTAGGCGCTTCCCGTTCTCATGGGCTCAACTGCACGCCGGCTGATGCGGGGTCGGATCGTATCCCGGCATGCCGGGCACGCCGAATCCAGGTGAGATCGTGGTCGCCGCAGAACCGGGGGCGGGCGGGATGCCGAACCATTTCTCGTGGATCTTGGCGATAAATCCGTCCTTTTTCATGCATTCCAACGCACCCTCGATCTGATTGCGCATGGCGATGTTGTCTTTGCGCACGGGAATCGCAAATACGGTTCCGAGCGAGTGCAGGTAGGAAAGCTTGATCGCCGGATTATTCTTGGTTGCCCATGCGGCCGCTGAACTGTTCGTAACCAGCGCGACCGCTCGATTCGAGATCACCGCCTGGATGGCATCGGTCGTGCTGCCGAACGATTCGACGGTCCAACCGTACTTGTCGGACAGGGGACGCGCCCAGATGTCGAGGGTGGTGCCCTTGTTGACCGCGATGACCTTGCCCTTCAGTTCTTCCAGCGCTTTGATGAGGGGGCCGTCCTTCTTCACCACGAACTGAAAATTGGTGTCGATGTAGCCCTCGGTGAAGAGCAGGCTGTCGGCCCGATCCTTGGTCACGGTCACGGGTGCGGCAATGAAGTCGTAGGTGCCCGCCTGCAATCCGGGTATCAGTCCCGAGAATTGCACCGCGTCGATAGTGATCGGCCGCTTCAGGCGCCGCGCAATCTCATTGGACAGGTCGACGTTGAAGCCTTCCACACCGGAGGGAATTTTCGGCATGGCGTGAGGCGCGAAAGTGCCGTCGACCCCGGTCTTGAGCGGCTGCTGCGCCCACACCGGTGTGCCCACCAGAAGAGAAAATGCGATGCCCCCGCAAAGTACGCTTGCTTTCATGTGGCTTTCCTCCTTGAACTGGCTCTACGCCGAATGGCGCAGGGCTTTTCATGCGAAGTTGAGTATACCTATGCCGCCTTCGCACGACAAGAAGTCCGCCAGCGCACGAAACAATCAGGCCGGGGCAGCCATCACTCCCACTACTTCATACACGAACGGCCGTTGTGGCCTGCAATGCCTGGCGAACCAGGAGCTGCTGCCGCCGACCGGCACGGTGGTGATCTGCGCGCCGTTGAAGATCTTGAGCGGCAGCGGCAGTCCGCTGCGGGTGATGGCGCTGGTGCCCTCGGTTTCGGCGGGCGGGTGGTTGACGGACGTCGGGGTGCGCTGCGCTTACCCCAACAATTGGTTAAATTATATTTAACTGCGCGCCATTCCTCGACCTATTACGGGAAATAGTCGCTCAAAAACAATATAATTGGCAGACCCTGCGGAGCGGGGTCTGCGTCAGTCGCACGGTGATTACGCTCGCTTGCGGCGGCTGAATCCAAGTCCGGCCAAGCCCAAGCCGAGAAGGACGAGTGAGGCCGGCTCAGGCACGGAATTTTCGGCCAGTACCAGCGAGGTGGAGATCGTCAGGTTGGACCCCGACGTGTGGCGCTCGGCGAAGAAGAAGTCAAAGCTGTAGTTGCCAGTCGTGCGCCCACCGTTGGCAGCGAACAGGCTGTCCAGGTTCACGGTTTGGCTCTGAAAACCATGGACCCCCCCGAGGTCGATGCCCAACAGCCCATCGAAGTACACCCAGACGTCGTCGTCGCCACCAAATGTAAACGACTGGCCTGCGCCCAGAACGTACCCGAAGCTCGTGCCGATGTTGTAAGTGAAGTGGTAGTTGTGGGGGCGGCCCTGGTTACCCAACAACTGATTGTCGATCGGAAAGAAGTTGTTGTTGGCATAGGTGTATATCCCGCTGCCAGAAGACGTTTCGTTCAGAGTCAGCGCATAGGCCGTCGTGTTGAGGGTGTTGGTGAACCAGTTGCTGAAAGCACCGGCACCGGTGTTGGAGATGGTGACCGCACCTGTTGTAGTAAGTGTGGGTGAGGCGCCCGTCAGTGTGGAAGAGACGTAGCCTGGACCCGCACCCCCCACACCCTCGAAGTTGAAACCATCGGCGTTGAAGTCGCGCACGGTGCCCGTGAGGATGATAGGGGCGGCCGAAACGGACGTAGCCAGCAAAGCTAGCGCGAGCATGGGGATTAGACGATTCATGGTTTGACCTCGACGATTTAAGGAGTCTCTGTTCTTGACTTGGTTGGGAGGCTGGGTGTAAGTACGACTCTAGGCTGCCAGCCCAACCGTAAGCAATTGTCGTGCCAAAATTATTATTCATTTATAAACATTAAGTTAATAGAAAACCGGTTTCGCACTACATGGGGTGTGTAAAGTTTTTCGACAAAACCCATGTGCCGACTTGAGAGTCGGCGGCTCACATTGGCCAAACTTGCGCGATCGAATTGACCAGCGCGAAGCTTGACCAATTATTCGGCCGGATCGCAAAATTGGCTGAGCGCACGCGCTCAGGACAAATTGCGGGCAGAGGTCGGTTTTTTATGTGCGCCTGCACCACCGTCGTACGACGCGAATTCACCGCGCCGTCGCCGCAGGAAAAGCGTCGGTGTTCGGCGCGCTGAAGTTGCGCCCTACGGTCGGTGTTGGGTCACCGGGTCGGGGTTCGAACCACGGCTGTAGGGCGCGGATTCATCGCGCTATGGCCGCAGGAAACGCGTCGGTGTTCGGCGCGCTGAAGCTGCGCCCTACGGTCGGTGATGGGTCACCGACTCGGAGTTCGAACCATTTGCTGTAGGGCGCAGATTCATCGCGCCATGGCCGCAGGAATAGCGCCGATGTTCGGCGTGCAGAAGCCGCGCCTGACTTCGGCAAGCTATGGCCGCGATGGCTTCGCTTCGGCCAGCAGCCGGTGTATCCGTGCCGACGTCAGCGGCCCTCTACGAATGACGATGCCATACGGCTTGAGCGCATCCTCGACGGCATTGGCGATCGCGGCCGGCGGCCCGATGGCGCCGCCCTCGCCCAGGCCCTTTACGCCGAGCGGATTGCGCGTGGAAAGACTTTCGATGTGATCCAGGGCTATGGGCGGCATGTCGGAGGCGATCGGCATCGCGTAATCCATGAAGCTGCCGGTCAGCGGCTGGCCGGTTTCGTCATAAAGCAGTTCCTCGCGCAGCGCGCCGCCTATGCCTTGCATGATGCCTCCGACCACCTGGGCGTCGGCCAGCAGCGGGTTGACCACGCGCCCGCAGTCGTGCACGACGACATAGCGCTCGAGCTTCACCACGCCCGTATCCGGATCGATGCCGACGACGACGGCGTGCGCGGCGCTGGAATAGGTTACGGTGGACGGGATGAAATAGGCCGTGTCCGCGAGCAAGCCATCGCCCGGCGCGCCCTGCTTCAGCACGGCCATCGCCGCTGCCTGAGAAATCTTTGCTAGCGGCATGGCGCGGCCCGGAATCCCTTTGGTTCGGATTTGTCCATCGACGATCTCCAGGTCCGGCACCGCCGTTTCCATCAGGCGCGAGGCGATGGCCAGCGCGCGCTCTTTCACCTTGAGCGATGCCTGGTGGATCGCATTGCCCGCGGTGACGGTGCTGCGGCTGGCGATGGTGCCGATGCCGAACGCGATGGTGGCGGTATCGCCGCCGATGACATCGATGGATTCGAACGGGACGCCGAGCGCATCGGCGGTGATCTGGGCGTAGACGGTGCGATGGCCTTGTCCCTGGCTGCAGGCGCCGGTGGCCACCTGAACCCGCCCCGAAGGCAGCACGCGCACCACCGCGCCTTCGAACGGTCCCATGCCGGAGCCCTCGACATAAAGCGCGAAACCAACACCAAGCAGTTGCTCGCCAGGCGCAGGCTTCCTTTTCTGCCGTGCGCGAATGCCATCCAGATCGACCAGTGCACGCGCGCGCCGCAGCAGTTCCGGGAAGTCGCCCGAATCGTAGACCTGGGGATTGCCATCGCGATACAGGAGTCCGGTGTCGTAGGGCATCGCGCTCGCGGGAACCAGGTTGCGCGCACGCACGTCGGCCGGCTCCATGCCGAGTCTGGCGGCCAGCCGGTCGATGATGCGTTCCATGGCGAACACGGCTTCGGGACGGCCCGCGCCGCGGTAGGGTGTGGTGAAACAGGTGTTGGTGAGGGCCGCCCTGACCGAAATATGCGCATTGGGCACATGGTAGGGCCCGAGCAGATGCGACAGCGTGTTGTACGGGACCACCAGTCCGATGACGTTGTAGGCGCCGAAATTGACGATGACATCGTCGCGCAGCGCGAGTATGCGGCCCTCGCTATCCGCGGCGACCGAGATGCGGTGCACCTGGTCGCGCGCGTGCGCGGCGGCCATCAGGTTTTCGCCCCGCTCCTCCACCCAGCGCACCGGCCGGCCGAGTTCGCGCGCCGCAAACGGGACCAGCGCGTCTTCGACCGATTGCACGCCCTTCTGGCCGAATCCGCCGCCGACATCGCAGGCCACCACGCGGATGCGCTCGATCGGCATGCGCAAAGTGCCGGCAAGTATCATCTGCAGCACATGCGGCGTCTGCGTGCTCGCCCAGATGGTCAGCGATCCGCTGAAAGGCTCTACCACCGCAAGGATGCCGCGGGTCTCCAGCGGCGAAGCGACATACCGCTGGGTGCGGAATTCATCGGCCACGACAATGGGCGCGGTGGCGAAGACTTCGTCCGGATTACCCTTGCCGGTGGCGACCGACAGCGCCAGGTTGGTCTTCCAGGCCGGCTCGATCAGCGGCGCATCCGGCTCCAGGGCGGCGACCGCATCGACCACCGCCGGCAGGTTTTCGTAGTCCACAGTCATCAATTCGAGCGCATCCAGCGTAGCCAAGCGACTTTCGGCGACTATCATCGCGACCGGGTGGCCGACGTAGGTGACCTTTTCGGACGGGAACAGCGGTATGGGATGGAGGCGATCCAGCGGTTTGAGTTCGCGCTGCAGCCGTTCGGGCGTATGCACTTCGCCCGACACGCATATCGGTTCGGTCCTGTGCACCACGTCTTCTGCCGTGTACACCGCGACTACGCCTGGCAGCGCGCGGACGGCCGTCGCATCGATGCGGACGATGCGTGCGTGCGCGTGCGGGCTGCGCACGAACACCGCGTGCAGCGTGCCCGGCGGGCTGAGGTCGGCCAGATACTGTCCCTGGCCGCGCAAGAGCCGGTCGTCTTCGACGCGGCGCAGGGATTTGCCTATCAGCGATGAACCGGTGGGGTTGTCGGACATGTCTTGCTCCAGATGATGCGTCTGTGGACCGAGTGTGCGTGAATTGCGTTCGTGTTGACGGCCTGCCGCCGGAATACGAAGGTCTGGATTCGATTTATACCTGAAACCCGGCACGATTCGAGAATAGGCCGCGCCGCGCTGCCGATCACGATATCCCTGAATGCGGTGAAATTCCATCCGGCTTTGCGGTATGCGCTTGCCGATTCCAGGATCAGTTGAGGTTGACTGATCGGCGGGCCGTCCCGGTTGCCATCACGCCTGTGCAAATGGGCCGTCGACTGAAACGGGATGCACGGCTGTGGGCGAGGTTGATTTGCCTGTCAGTTCATGGCACCAATGCCGCCTTCAGATCGGCCATGGTGGTCATCAAAGTCATGTCATCGAACGGCGATGGATCGAATCCGAGTCGCAAGTAAAAGGCTCTGGCATCCGCGGAAATCGTATGTACCAGCAAGCCACGAATTCCGATCGAGTCCGCGGCGAAGATGACGCGCCTGGCGGCATCTTGAAACAGCGCCCGGCCCAGCCCCCGTGCCTGATAAGAGCGCGAAATCACGAGGCGCGCCAACACTACCACCGGAATCGGATCCGGCATGTTTCGCTTGAATCGCCCGGGCGCGGAGCTTGTCGAAACAGCGCTGAATGCCAGAGCGTAATAGGCAATGACACGGCTTTCGTCACAGCACACGAAGGTTCGCGTCGCGCCACTCGCCTGGTCGCGACCGGCCCAGCGCCGCAACCAGTCATCGAGCGAGGGAACGCCCGAATCGAATCCCTCGCAATTGTGATCGGCCGATAACGGGACCGGTGCCGAAACAGTCAGCTTTGACCCCATGGCGTGGGCATTTGCATGGTGCGGCGCAGCCGTTTGTTTGGCTTGGGCCCCGCATCCAGCCGCGCCTGGAATTCGGCAAAAGCCGCCTTGCCAACCGACAGTATTGCCTGGTCGAGCAAGGTCTCCTCGGCCGCGCGCCGCGCCGATTCCAGAATAAAATCCGTGCGCGTTTTGCCACTCGACCGCGCGGCGCGGTCTATCAGATCACGCTCCGCGGCCAGGATGCGAAGGTTCAGGGATTCGCGGCGCGGGTTCTGCGTGGCTGCCGATTTCATGGGAGCTACCTCGATGGCTGCGTTTCAGTTGTTCGTTATTCTCGCATAGCGTAACGACGCCGTCATTACGCAGGTCCATTCAGGAATCTCTACTGCCGGGTTCGCGCATCCGGCCCGACAAAACAGGTCCATCAACTGTCAAACAGTTCCGCATGCGTGCCCGCGCGCACGAATATGACCAGTCCGCTCTTGTTGCTGTCATCGAGTTTGTAAGCGAGTAGAAAATCTCCGCCAATGTGGCACTCGCGGTGTCCGTCCCAATTTCCTTTGAGTTGATGATCGAGCCATTCCGGGCCGAGCGGACCATCATTGGCGATCAGAAGCAACATGGCCTCCTTCAAACGGTTCATGTCGTATCGGCCCGAGTGCGAAAGCCTTTCCCAATCCTTGCGGAAGGACTTTGCGTAGTCCGCCGCCCGGGGAATCGTCGCGCGCTTACTTGCCGCTGGTTTTCTCAAGGTCGGCGAAAAGTTCGTCGGCGCTTGCAAAGCGGCGGCGGCGCGTGCGGGCAATTGCATCGGCCTCGACCATCGCCGCGCGAGTTTTCGCGTTCGGCACCTTGAGTTCGAGAGGAAAGGCTTGCTCAGCTATCACGCGCCGCAGAAACAGGCGGACGGCATCGGAGACCGACAGACCCATGGCGGCCAGCGCCTGGGTCGCTCGCGCTTTCGTTTCGTCGTCCACCCTGATGTGAAGCATTGAAGATTGTGTCGTCATCGGAAATACCTCGAAAGAAGTTTCCGATTTTGTATCGCATTTGAGATACAGTCAAGCGATGGGCGAATAGGGCAGATCGAAACCGCGAAGTGCCTTGAAACCCGCGCCAATCCCTTACTCCGCCTTGATGTTCGCCGCCTTGATCACCTGCGCGAATTTCGCGGTCTCGATGCGGATGATTTCCGCGAGTTCCCCGGAGGTGTTCCCCACCGGCTCCACGCCCATGGCGATCAGCTTTTCGCGGATGTCCGGCAAATTCACGATGCGCACGATTTCGGCGTTCAGCCTGGCGACGATATCCCTGGGCGTGCCGGCCGGGGCGAACACGCTGATCCAGATCGTCATCTCGTAGCCGGGCACCCCGGCCTCGGAGACCGTGGGCACGTCTGCAAGCGAGCCCACCCTCTTCGCGGTGGTGACGGCGAGCGCCCTCAACCTGCCCGACTTGAGGTGCTGCAAGGTGGGCGGCGTGTCGATGATGCTCATCTGCACCTCGCCCGCCAGCAGCGCGGTCGCGGTCTGGGCGCTGCCCTTGTAGGGGATGTGGTTCATGCTGGTGCCGGTCATCTGCTTGAACATCTCGGTCGCCAGCTGGAACGCGGTCGCGCCTGCGCCGTAATTGATCCTGCCGGGGTTGGCCCTGGCATAGGCGATGAATTCCTGCAAGGTGAGCGCCGGGACCGACGCATTCACCGCGACTATCATCGGAAATATCCCGATCATGCTGATCGGAATGAAATCGCGCTGCGGATCGAACGGGAGCTTCGCGTACAGCGAGGGAATGATCGTGGTGCCGCCGGTCGCGTTCACCAGCAGCGTATGGCCGTCTGGCGCGCTCTTCGCGACGAATTCGCCGGCGATGATGGTGTTCGCTCCCGGCTTGTTTTCTATCACCACGGGCTGGCCCCAGGTCTCCTGCATTTTCGCGCCGAACATGCGCGCGACGAGGTCGTTGCCGCCGCCCGGCGGAAAGCCCACGACTATGCGGATCGGCCTGGCCGGATAGGCCTGCGCGCACGCCGGGCCGGCCGTGGCGAACAGGAGGAGCAGCGTAACCGTGAGCGAGGCGGCAGTTTTCATGTTTCGTCCTTCCTTGATCTGGATGAAAAAATTACCCGGCGGGTATGAGCGCCGTCAAGGTCCGAGGCCTGCGATCGAGAATGACACTGTTCTTCCCCGGGGTGGGCGATAGACCGGTCAAAACCTGAGATTCCGCTCCTTCACCAGCCGCGACCATTGTTCCGCATCGGCACGCAAGGCGCGCAAGGCTTCTTCGGGCGTGCTGCCGACGGGTTCCGTGCCCACGGCTTCCAGCCGGGCTATCACGTCCGGGGACGCAACCATGCGCCGAAGATCTGCACTTATCTTCGCAACGACGTCGGCCGGAGTACCGCTCGGCGCCAGTACGACGGCCCACGAATCGGCCACGAAACCGGGCACGCCTGCCTCCGCAACCGTGGGAATGTTCGGATAAAGCCTGGTTCGCTGCGCGGTCGTTACTGCCAGTATCCGCGCCCGGCCGCCCCTCGCCTGGCTGTTGCCGCTTCCAATATCGACGAAACAGAACTGCGTTTCACCTGCTGCCGTCGCGGCGGCGGCCAGCACGCCGCCCTTGTAGTTGATATCGACATAATCGACCTTCGCCATGGTCTTGAACAATTCCGAAACGAGAATGGTGCCGGCGCTGTTCGATGCGTGGTTCAGCTTTCCGGGATTCGCCCGCAGGTGGGCGATGAAGTCCTGGAGCGAATTCACCGCCAGCGCGTTGTTGGCCAGCAGCACGAATGCAAAAGAACTGAAGAGGCTGATCGGCACGAAATCGCGCAAGCCGACCGGCACATTCTGCAGGACCACGGGATTCACCGTCAGCGACGTGCTGGTCCCGAGCAGCAGAACGTAACCGTCAGGGGCCGCTTTCGCGACGCTGTCCATGCCTATGGTCATGTTCGCCCCTGGCCGGTTTTCAACCAGCACCGTCTGAGTCCAGAATTCCGCCAGCTTACCTGCCATGATCCGCGCGACGATGTCCAATCCCCCGCCCGGGGCGGCCGGGACCACGATCCGCACCGGTCTTGCCGGGTAAGCCTGTGCGAGCGCGGCGATCGGCGGCAGGGACAGTGCGCAGATCAAAACAGCGAACGCCGCAAATCGCGAGTTCCGCACGCGACTCGCCGGAACATGAGCGCTTTCATACTTCATTTCAACCTCCCTATGCGCACTTTGGCTCCCGAGCTCGACTGCGGCAGGCCTTCGGGCGCTTGTATAGGTTCAGCCGGGGGCATGCCGTCGGCGTAATTCTCCGAACTGTCGAACCAGGTCACCGCATCGCTCTTGTGAGCAATTTTCAAGCCCCGAATCGCTACGAATCGGAGCGTACCATCGGCACGCCGGTCACATGAACCGATTTGCAAGTTCTCCCATTTCGGGAGCATAATGCTCGCATGAGGGTAATCGCCAAGCGAACCTTAAAGGCATTCTGGAAGCGGCCCAGATGCCACGACGCCAGGGCGTCGCTCGAGGCCTGGCACCAGGAAGTTCGGCGCGCCAAGTGGACATCGCCCCACTCGGTCAAATCGCAATTTGCGAGCGCAAGCATCGTCGGAGACAACCGCGTGGTATTCAACATCGCCGGCAACAAATACCGTCTGGTTGTCGAAATGCAATACCGCGCGGGGATTGCGTGGGTAAAGTTTGTGGGCACCCACGATGCATATGACGACATCAGTGTGGAGACAGTCAATGACTATTAAGCCGATACGCAACGATCGGGATCTGCGCGCCGCGTTCAAGCGTCTGGAGGTCATTTTTCAGGCGGCCGCCGGGACACCTGAGGCCGAAGAAATGGAAGTGCTGGCATCCCTGATCGAGCACTACGAGGACAAACACTATCCCATCAGTCCGCCGGATCCCGTAGAGGCAATCAAATTTCGCATGGAGCAGCAAGGTTTGTCGCCTGCGGATTTACGGCCCTTTATTGGCGCCAGCGGGCGTGTTTCCGAAGTGCTAAACGGCAAACGTCCTCTGAGCTTGCGCATGGTGAAGCGTCTGCATGAAGGATTGCGCATTCCATACGAAAGCCTGCTTGCCGGTGTGCGGTGATCAGCCCCAGGACGCCTTGTCCCGGTTCGCCACGACTAAAATTACACGCCCAATCCGAAAATGCGCAGGCCATTTGCTAGCCCGGTTTGGACGACCCCTGACCCAAGACCGCGGCCAGTTTGGCGATATTGAGCATTACCGTCATCGGATCCGTGGGCGATTCGACGAAGGCGTGATGAATGTCGCAACGTTGTGCAACGCACGCTGTTCGGCTCTTTCCTTGTGCACGCGCGGCCTGATCGATCAGTTCACGCGTCTCGGCAGGTGCGCGCAAATTGATGACAGACGGGCGTGAAGCGGCAAGTGTGCTCATAAGCGTTCCTTGAGAGAGACGAGGCAACCCGATCGCTACTTGCGATAGGCAAACGAGGAATCAAATCTACCCAGGATGTATTCCCCGCACCCCACCCGCTTGTATCGCGGCGCCTCCCCCGCGGTGATCACAGGTTCGATCGGCGTGTCGAAATCGGGATCGACGAACACCGCAATCGAGTAGCGCGCGCGGCCCGAGGTGTTGACCACGCGGTGCGGCGTGGACTTGAAGCGGTCGTTGGTCCAGCGCGCGAGCAGGTCGCCGACGTTGATCACCAGGGTGTCTTCGACCGGATGCGCGGTCACCCATTCGCCCGCGCGGTTCGCCACCTGCAGTCCGCCGATGTTGTCCTGGTGCAATAGCGTGATGCAGCCGTAGTCGGTATGGGGTGCGACGCCGAACTGGTCTTCGCCGGCATCGGGTGGCTGTGGCGGGTAGTAGATCAGCGAGCCACGGCTGATCGGCTTGGCGAAGCTTCGCGTGAAATAGCCGCGCTCGATCGCCAGGCTGGCGGCGAAACCGCGCAACAGCATCTGGCCGCAGGTATTGGCGGCGGCGAAGAATTCATTCAGCGTGGCGCGCATGCCGGGCGGCCGGGCGGGCCAATGGTTCGGTCCGATCATGCGATTGCCGGCGCGGTAATCCGGATCGTCATCGGCCACGTCCAGGCCCCAGATGAAGCTTTCCTTCAGGTCGACTTTCGCCTTGTCGTCCATCTTCGCTTCGCCGATGCGCAGGAAGCCGCGATGCCGCGAGGTCGGCTTGACCGCGAGCTTTTCCTCCAGCGGCAGGGCAAAAAAGGCGCGCGATGCCGCTTCGGTACGCGCAATGAGTTCGCGCGGAATGCCGTGGTTCCGGACGTAGAAGAACCCGACACGCTCGGCCGCCGCGCGCATCTCACCGGCGACCTTGTCCAATCCCTCGCGTGTTTGCGCGTACAGCGGTGCGACGTCTATTACGGGAATATCGGCAATCGCGATATTGGTAGCGGTGGCGTAATTCATTGCATCTCGCTCACGATTCGCCTTTGGCGGCGGACGCGGCGGCATCTTCGGCGTAATAGCCGATGACGTCGCCTTCGGTGGTCACACCCAGCCCGTTCAGCAGGCGGTTGGAATAATTGAAATACGCGCAGACCTGGTTCACTTCCAGGATTTCGCCGTCGTCGCAGCCGGCTTCGTGCAACGTGTCCATATCCGCCTTGACCATCGCGCCCACCTCGGCCGTCAATTTGCGCGCATAGCGCAGCAGCGCCAGTTGCTTGCCTTCGAATATTTCCTCCGGGCGACCGGCGGCCAGCGCCGCGTGAATAGCATCCGAGCGCGCCTTGTCGTTGATCAGCCGCCGCGCGTTGGTGAAGTGATGCGTCAGGCTGTAATCGCAGCGGTTGGTCATGCTGACGTAGGAGGCGATCAGTTCGAGAAACCAGAAGGGCAGGGTGTTGTCGGGATTGTGCAGCACACTCTTGTAGAGGACGAGGTGCCCCTCCATGGTGTGCGGGCGCAGGCTGTGGGCGCGCATCACGTTGTCCACGGTGCCGTGGGGCGTGGTCACGCGCTGGTACAGTTCCTTCAGCTTGCCGGTGGCCTCGGCCAGCGGAACCATCCTGATCCAGGCGCTCATGCGGTCTTCATTCCACGGGGATCGGTTTGGGCGGATGCGCGAACAACCGCCGGACCATGGGCTCGAATTTTTCGAACGGCTCGCAGTCGTAATCCGGATCGCAGGCGGCCTGGTCGTAGCGCGCGACGAAAGTGGCGCTCCATTCGAAGTGCGGATGGCCGCGCCAGCGCTCACGTTCGTGCTGGTTTACGCCGGGCAGGGCCGGGCTGTGCAGGTTCTGGAATATGCCGTGATGGCGCAGCATCCACCAGTTGCGCTCCGAGCAGTACGCGCCCAGCAGGGCCGCCGCGAATTCGCCGTGCATGGACGGACAGGCGATGAAGCCGATGTCGTGCAGCAGGCACACGGCGACATCCTCGTAGCCCAGGCCGTCGCGCAGCGCCATCGTCGCCGACTGCAGGCAATGGCAGTAATTGTTGACCATGTAACCGAAGCTCGCGTCGTCTTTCGAGCCGGCCAGCATGCGCAGCACCTGGCGCGCCTGTTCTTCGGCGTAGTACGCGTGCCGCTGGCGATTGAGCAGTGCCCAGTCTCCCGCGTTGAAATCCTCCAGCGACACTTTCTCGACATGGCGCCACTCGGGCTTCAACAGCGGACTGTAGCGGGGGTGGGTCATGATTTCACTCCTCGGCGATGAAAGCGCGATAGTCGGCCGCTGCCCCTTCGACTGCGGCTTCGATCAGCTGTTTGCCGTGTTCAGGCGTGGCGAGCGCCGAGTCCGAACCCACGCGGCCATCGGGAAACGCCTGGCGGTGGCTGTCGGCATCCCAGTGGTTGTCGCCGCCGTGATCACGCAGGAAAGCCGCGCTCACGCGCTCGGGCGCACCGAGGGTGGTCTTGCGCGCCGAGCCGGGTTGGGCGTGCTGGGTGATGGCCACTTCGGACGGCGTGGCATGCAGGCCTTCGCCTGCGCCGTACAGCGCGCGCCGCAGGCTGTCCACGGCGGGATACTCCCACCAGCTGCGCAGGCGGCAACGCACGGCCGTGCCGCCCGCGTCGCCGAGGCTCCATGCCGAATAGATGTCCTGAAACGCCGCCCGGGCCGGCGCGATATTCCCGCCATGGCCATTCAGAAAATAAAAATGGGTGAAACCCTGGCGCGCCAGCGAGCGCACATAGTCTTCGATGAGCGCCATCAGGGTCGACGCGCGCAGCGACACCGTGCCGGGAAAAGCGAGATTGAACTGCGCCACGCCCAGCGCGATGGTCGGGCCCACGAGCACGCCGGTGGTCTGCGCGAGGCGATGCGCAATCGACTCGGCCGTCAACGCGTCGGTGCCGATCAGGCCGATGGGACCGTGTTGTTCGGTCGAGCCGATCGGAATGACGATGCCCCGGGCATGTTCCAGATAGGTTTCGACTTCTTTCCAGGTGGCGTGCTGCAGCAGCATGGGTATCGTATCCGCGCGCGGGTTTCTCCCGCGCCGGTGTTCATGGCCGGGGACTCTATAATATGCGGATCGATCTTCCGGGTCGATGCATAGTCTTCGGGATGTCGTGAAAAACGCTACTTCAGGGGAGCAGTTCAATGGCGGGTAGCGTGTCCAGTGCGCCTATCATCGAAATCGCCGGTTTATCGAAATGGTTTGGCGAGTTTCAGGTCTTGCGCGATATCGGGCTCACGGTGCGGCCGGCGGAGAAAGTGGTGATCTGCGGCCCTTCGGGCTCGGGCAAATCCACCCTGATCCGCTGCATCTGCCGGCTGGAGAAGCACCAGCGCGGACGCATCGTGGTCGATGGCGTCGAGTTGAACGACGACAAGCGCAACCTGGCGCGCATCCACAGTGAAGTCGGCATGGTGTTCCAGCAATTCAACCTGTTTCCGCATCTCACCGTGATCGAGAACCTGACCCTGGCCCCGGTCAAGGTGCGCAAGATGTCAGAGCGCGAGGCCACAGAGCTCGCGCGGCATTACCTGGAACGGGTGCGCATCCCCGAGCAGGCGGACAAGTATCCGGGACAGCTTTCGGGCGGACAGCAGCAGCGCGTTGCCATCGCGCGTTCGCTGTGCATGCGGCCCAAGATCATGCTGTTCGATGAACCGACATCGGCGCTCGATCCGGAAATGATAGGCGAGGTGCTGGAAGTGATGGCCGGACTCGCCCGCGATGGAATGACCATGATATGCGTTACCCACGAGATGGGCTTTGCCCGCACGGTCGCCGATACCATGGTGTTCATGGACCACGGCGAGATCGTCGAATCGGCCCCGCCTGCGGAATTCTTCGAGCGGCCGAAGAGCGACCGTTGCCGGCTGTTCCTCAGTCAGATTCTTTCCCATTAGGGCGCCTGTTCAGGCGGTCGTACGGGCGCGTTTTTCGCCGGCAGTCAGTGCCGGGAAGCGGCAAGGCGCCGCTCCAGCCTTCTCACCAGCCACGAGACGATCAGGATCAACGCCAGGTATTCGAGCACCAGAAAAGTATAGATCTCGAGCGGCCGGTACTCGGTGACATTCAGTTCGTTGGCCTTGCGCGTCAGTTCCCCGAAACCGACCACGGACACGAGCGAGGACATTTTCATGACGTAGATGAACTGGTTGCCCAGCGCGGGCAGGATATGGCGCACGGCCTGGGGCATCACCACGTACCAGAGTTGCTGCGCGCGCGACAGTCCCAGAGTCTCGGCCGCCTCGACCTGCCCGCGAGGCACCGATTGAATCCCGGCGCGGAACACTTCGGCCTCGAAGGCGCTGTCGCTTACGGCAAGCGACAAGAGGCCCGAGGCAAACACGCCGAACTGGATCCCGCTGAGGATAGGCAGGCCGTAGTAGACCCACAGCAGCAGCACCAGCAGCGGAATGGCGCGAATGCATTCCACGTACACCCGATTGAAAACCCGCAGCGATTTGCTGCGCGCCAGCCCCGCCAGCGCCACGAATGCGCCCAGCACCACCGATAGTGCGATGGCGGCCACAGATACCGAGACCGTCGCCCAGAGTCCGGAGAGCATGAACGACAGGTTGGACGAACCCTTGGGGTGAACCGGATTGAAGACGT
This sequence comes from Betaproteobacteria bacterium, assembly GCA_009693435.1. Next base: position 160,998 of record SHXF01000002.1, read on the forward strand.
ACCAACCCCATTCGTAGTTGCTGGTGCCCCCGCACCCCGGCAATGAGGTGGCCAGGGCGAGCAGACATGCAACGGCCGGCAGGCGCCAGCGCATAGCGAGACGTGTTGCGCTCAGGTTCGCCGCCGGACTCTTGTCAACGGGCTTTCGCCGGCCGTGCCGCGCTCGGGCCCGCGGGCAGGCCCGCAAGCAGACCCGCTGGCAGACCCGCAGTCATGCTATTTGCGCGGCATCCACTTCGCTTCGAGCGTATCGAAGTAGCCTTCGGATTTCTTCAGCGCGATCCAGTTGTTGACGAAGGTCAGCCAGGCTACATCGCCCTGCGGCACCGGATAGGCGAACGGACGTTTGTTGCGCATATCGGCGTTGGTGCCGACCTGGGTGAGCGCTGGATGGGTCATTATCAAGGTCGATGCTTCGACGTTGCTGGTGACGGTGACCTGCGCGCGGTTGGCAAGCACTTCCTGGAAGCCGTTGCCCGGCTTCTCCACCGACTTGATCACCGCCTGCGGAAAATGCTGCTTTGCCTGTTCCTCGAACACCGTGCCGAGCAGCACGGCCACCGAGACGCCCTTCTTGTTGACATCGTTCCAGCTCTTGAACTTCGCCGCATTGGACTTGAGTACCAGCGGCACCGTGCCCGCCTCGAAATACGGGTCGGAAAAAGCGACGGTCTTGGCGCGTGCCATGCTGAGCGAGGCGCCGGAGAAAATGTCATAACGATCCGAGGTGATGCCGGAGACCAGCGTCGCCCATTCCGCCGCCACCCATTCCACCTTGACCCCCATGTCCTTGGCGAGTTGCTCCATTGCCTCCACGTCGAAACCCTTGTAGGTGTTGGTGGCCGGATCCTTGATCGACATCGGGTTGAAATCGCCGGTGGTGCCGACCCGCATGGTGCCCCGCTCGAGGATCGAGTTCAGCCGTGATTTGGTCTGGGCCTGCGCGCCTTGCATCATCAAGAGGCCAAGCAGCGCGATCGCCAGAGCCCAAGGTTTCAGCATTTTCATCGTTATCTCCGGGGATATTTGAATGTGATCCGGCTACGATATCACTTTTCCCGATCAGGCAAAGGCAGCGGTGACCCGATATTCGATATGGAGCCTGGCGCGCAATGCGCTCTCATGGCACGAGAACTGGCCTCGCGCCTGGGCGAGCCCACCGCCGGCAGCCGAATACGATGCGGTCATCATAGGCGGGGGCGGGCACGGTCTGGCCACGGCTTTTTATCTTGCAAAAGAGCAGGGGCTGCGCCGCATCGCGGTGCTGGAGAAAGGCTGGCTGGGCGGCGGAAACACGGCGCGCAATACCGCGGTCATTCGCTCGAACTATCTGCGCGAACCCGGCATCCGCTTTCAGGATGCGAGCCTGCGGTTATGGGGCGACCTGGCCCGCGAGCTCAATTTCAACCTCATGGTGAGCGAACGCGGCCAGCTGGAAATAATCCAGACCTGGGCGAAGCTGCGCGATGCGCGCAGGCGCGTGCACGCGCTGCGGCTGGCAGGAGTGGACTATAAGGTGCTCAGCACCCGGGAGGTCTATCGCCGCCTGCCGATGCTCCGGCGCGACCCCGGCATGCGCCTGCCGGTGCTGGGCGGGGCGTGGCAGGGCCGGGCCGGCATCGTGCGCCATGATGCTGTCGCATGGGGCTACGCGCGTGCCGCCGACGCGCGAGGCGTGGACATCATTCAGAACTGCGAAGTGACTGGCATCGACCGCGACGGCGGCGGCATTTGCGGCGTGCGCACTGCGCGCGGCGCAATCCGGACACGCAAACTCGGTGTGGCGGTCGCCGGACAGGCGGGCGTGCTGGCGGCGATGGCGGGGCTGCGCCTGCCGATTGAAACGCTGCCGCTGCAGGCATTTGTATCCGAACCGCTTAAGCCGGTGCTCGATGTGGTGGCGACCTGTCCCGCGCTTGGCCTCTATCTCAGCCAGTCGGACAAGGGCGAACTGGTGATAGGCGGCGGCGCCGATGGCTATGCCTCCTATGTTCAGCGCGGCAGCTACAATGTTGTCGAGGACATCATCGCCGGGCTGGTGGAGCTGTTTCCGCTGCTGGCGAGGGTGAAGCTGCTACGCCAGTGGGCCGGGGTGATCGATCTGTCCCAGGATACCAGCCCGATCATTTCCGCGACTGGCATCCCGGGACTCTGGTTCAGTGTCGGCTGGGGTTCGGGCGGCTTCAAATCCATTCCCGCCGGCGGCCGCTCGTTTGCCTCGTTGATTGCACGCGGTGAGCCCGACGAACTGATAGCGCCATTCTCGCTCGACCGCTTTGCGCGCGGCCGGCTGGTGCTTGAAACCGCCAGCGCATCGAACCGGATGTAGCGATGCTGCGCATTCCCTGCCCCTGGTGCGGTGATCGCGCCGAGATCGAATTCCTGAACGGCGGCGAATACGTCGATCGTCCGCCGGACCCGATGGCGCTCGCCCAGCCCGAATGGTCCGACTATCTGTTCAATCGCGCCAACCACATGGGTATCACAAGCGAGAACTGGTGGCACGCGCACGGCTGCAGACAATGGTTCGTGCTCGAACGCGACACGTCGACCAATGAGTTTCAATCATCCGCGGCAGCGCCGCAGGACAAATGAGCGGCACGCGTCTTGCGACGGGCGGATCGATCGAGCGCGACGAGCCGGTCGGTTTCACCTTTAACGGACGCGCTTATCGCGGATTCAAGGGAGACACGCTCGCGTCGGCGCTGCTCGCAAACGGTGTCCAAGTCGTCGGACGCAGCTTCAAATTCCACCGCCCGCGCGGTGTGGTCGCCCTGGGAGTCGAAGAGCCGAATGCGCTGGTGCAATTGCGTGCGCCGCGGCAAGAGCCGAACGTACTCGCGACGACGCTGCCGCTCGCGCAGGGTCTGGCTGCGGCGAGCGTCAACTGCTGGCCCGGCCCCGGCTTCGATCTGGGTGCGATCGCCGACCGTTTTCATCGCCTGATGCCGGCCGGGTTTTATTACAAGACCTTCATGGGCCGCGGGCGCGCGTGGCCATTTTTCGAGCGCTTCATACGGCGCGCGGCGGGGCTGGGTTTCGTACCGCGGGAGCTTTCGCCTGTGGAAACGCAGCGTCGCTTTGCGCATTGCGATCTGCTGGTGGCAGGCGCCGGACCGGCGGGTATCGCCGCGGCGCTGGCCGCCGGGCGCGGCGGGGCGCGGGTGATACTCGCTGACGACGCCGCTGAGCCGGGCGGCGCCCTGTTGTTCCGCAGGCGTGACGAAGAAGTATTTGCATGGATTGCGGCGGCGATCGTGGAACTGGACGCGATGCCCAATGTCCGTCGCCTTTCGCGCACTACGGTGTTCGGTCATTACGATCACGGATTCCTGGCAGCTCTGGAGTCTCGCGGCCATGATTTCGAGCGCGTCTGGAAAATCCGCGCGCGCCGGGTGGTGATCGCGACCGGGGCGACGGAGCGGCCACTGGTATTTCCGGACAACGACCGCCCGGGGGTGATGCTCGCCTCGGCGGCAACCGGATACCTCCATCGCTATGCCGTGGCTTGCGGCCGGCGAGTGCTGGTCTTCGGCAACAACGACAGCGCCTATGAATCGGCGTTCGAACTGGCGCGCCTGGGTTTGACGGTCGTTGCCATTGTCGACACACGCGCGTGCGCGGCGGCGGACCTGGTCAGCCAGGCCGGGAGGATGGAAATCGCGCTGAAACCCGGCCACACCCTTGCCGCCGTACACGGACGCATGGCGGTCAGCGGCGCGCGCATTGCGCGAATCGATGTCCCGTCGCAGACCACCGAATTGCAGTGCGATCTGATCGCGATGTCCGGCGGCTGGAACCCGGTGTTGCATCTGCACTCCCAGGCGGGCGGCAAGGCCGTCTACGACGAGAGGCTGACCTGCTTCGTACCGGGCGCCCAGGCGCGCGCGGGCAGGTGCGCAGGCGGCGCGAATGGCCGGTTCGACACGGCGGGCTGCTTCGAGGACGGGGCGGCCGCCGGCGCCGCAGCGGTGCAGGCGCTCGGACTCGAGGTGGCGCCGCTCGAGTTGCCCCGGCTCGCCCATGGTCCGGCGTTCACGGTGCAAGCCGCCTGGATGCTGCCGCGACGGCGCGGTGCGCGCGCATTTGTCGATCTGGCGAACGATGTCACCGCGGATGACCTTGCGCTTGCGATGCGCGAGGGTTACGAAGCGGTCGAACTCGCCAAACGCTACACCACCGCGGGCATGGGCATCGATCAGGGCAAGACGGCCAATGTCAATGCGATCGGCATGCTGGCGGGACTCGCGCATGTGTCGCCGGATTCAATCGGCACCACCACGTTCCGCCCGCCTTATGCGCCGGTCAGTTTCGGCGCCATCGCCGGAATCGAGTCCGGCGTGCTGATTCGCCCGGCGAGGAAGACGGCGACGACTGCCTGGCACGAGGCGCAGGGCGCGATCATGTACGAGTCGGGTTCGAACTGGCGCCGGCCCGGCTACTACCCGCGCGCGGGCGAATCGATGGCGCAGGCCGTGGCACGCGAATGCCTCGCGGTGCGCGGGCGCATCGGCATCTACGACAGTTCGCCGCTGGGCAAGATCGAAGTTCGCGGGCCCGACGCGGGTGAATTTCTCGAACGCGCCTACACAGGCAAGGTCGCCGATCTCGCTCCGGGGCGCGGTCGCTACGGCATCATGCTGCGCGAGGACGGGCGAGTGTTCGACGACGGCGTGGCATTCCGGCTGGGCGAGCGCCACTTCTGGATTACCACCACCTCGGGCAATGCCGATTCGGTCTACGCCTGGCTGGAATATTTGCGGCAACGCATCTTCCCGATGCGGGTACGCCTCGTCCCGGTCACCGAGCAATGGTCGAACGCCGTGCTGTGCGGACCCCAGGCGCGCAAGGTGCTGCAGACCGCGGGAACCGACATCGACCTGACGAACGATGGGTTTCCCTTCATGGCGATGCGCTCGGGCGGCGTGGCGGGGTTTCCCGCGCGCGTATTCCGGGTGAGCTTCACCGGCGAGACAAGCTACGAAATCAACGTCCCCACGCGCCACGGGCTTGCGTTGTGGGAGGCGCTGATTGCCGCCGGCCGCGAGCTGGATATCCAGCCGATAGGGTCGGAGGCGAATCACGTGCTGCGGGTCGAGAAGGGCTACATTTCCGTGGGCCACGAAGCTGATGGCATGGCCTCGCCCGATGACCTCGGCCTCGGGCGGCTGGTAAAGCATGCGAAACCGGATTTCATCGGCAAGCGCTCGCTCGCCCGCGACGCGGCGGAGCGCGGCACGCGGCGCGAATTGGTGGGTCTGCTTACAGACGATCCGCAAGTCCTGCTGGCCGAGGGTGCGCAGATACTGACCGCCAACGGGGTGACAGCACTGGGATTGACTGTGGGCGAACAGGCGTATGGGCAAAATGCGGCCGGATTCGTTACCGCGAGCGTGATGAGTCCTTCGCTGGGCCGCTCGATCGCGCTGGCGCTGCTCGACGCGGGGCAAAGCCGCACCGGTGAAAGCGTCAGCGTTACGCGCGAGCAAGGCCGGGGACTGAACAGCGTCACTGCGCGCGTGACCCGGCCGGTATTCTTTGATCCAGCCGGGGAGAGATTGCGTGGCTGAACATCGATTCCGGGCGCGCCTTGAGCGATTGCCGCAGGCCGGGCTGGTCGACTTGCGTGGCGGCGAGGACGCCGTCCTGAATTGGGAGCGGGTACTGGGTGCCATCCTGCCGCGCGCGACAAACCAGATGGAACGCAGCGCAGACATTGATATCCTTTGCCTCGCGCCGGACCAGTGGCTGCTGCGGGTTCCTTGCGACAGGGAGTCGGACACCGCCGCCGCCCTGGAGAGCGCGGCAGGCTCGCTGAACGCCGCCGTCACAGTGGTGTCGGATGCCTATGCCGCAATCAGGCTGACGGGTGAGGACGCGCCGGACGTGCTGGCACAAGGCTGTCCTCTGGATCTCCATGCGCTGACAGCCCGTCATTGCGCAAGAACCTTGATTGCGCGTGCCGGCGTGCTGGTGGTGCCTGTTGCGGAGGCGGCGGGCTACGAATTGTGGGTGGATCGAAGCTACGCGGATTATGTCGCACTCTGGCTGGAGACCGCACGCGGCGGTCGCAGGTAGGCCAGGATGCGCGACCTCAGCGCGGCGTCCGCAAGTGCAATGAAATATTCAAGATGATTGGAACAGACATGAGAAAAGCCAACTTCAAGGGCTATCACATCCGTAAATGGTTCACCCAGATCGAGGACACGCTGGCGAACGAGAGCGGCCAGGCGGCAGACGGCGCGCCATTGCGCAAGATCGTCATCGCAGCCGCCATCCACAATCCGTACGCCGGCAAATTCAGCCGCACACTGGATCGCATCGTCAAGCCCTCTCCATTGCTCGGCACAGCGTTCGGTGAGCGCATACGGGAACTGGCCGGGGCGGGCGGCATCCAGAGCTACGGTAAGGCCTGCCTCGTCGGCACCGCGGGCGAATACGAGCACGGCAATGCGTTTCTCACCTCGGTGTTCGCCGATCCGGTGCGCGATGCGATCGGCGGCGGCATGTCCTGGGTGCCCTCCTCGGGCAAGCGCGGCGGGCCGGGCACCGCCATCGACATACCGCTCGCGCACAAGGACGCGCTCTATGTGCGCTCGCATTACGACACCGTCACCGCGACCTTCTCCGACGCGCCCGCGCCGGACGAAGTGGTGGTGATCTTCGCCTTCGCCACACGCGGCCGGCTGCACGCGCGCCTGGGCGGACTGAAGGCGGGCGAGGTGAAGGGGAAAGACGGGCTGCGCTAGAGCCAGAATCGTCAATTCGTCGAAGTAGTCGAAGTAGCGTGCGCCATGCGCACGAAACATCGAAAAGCGTGCGCATGGCGCACACTACAAATTTCCGACGCAAGGCACTATCGTCGGCATTGCATGCAGGGTGGTAATTTGATATCCTACCTGCGTGGCCAAGAAAAGCCCGTCCCGACCAATCCGCAGGCTGGAAATATTCGATCCGGAGGACGCGGTCATTCCGAAGAGGCTAGGTGGCGGCAAGCTGAAGGAGCGGGTGATTCGAAACCTGGATACGGGCGAGGTGATCGAATACGCGCTGGCCTATATCAATCCGGCCATCTCGACCGTGGACAATGCACGAGTGCTCGGCTACGACAACAGCCACCGTACCCATCACCGGCACAGAATGGGAAAAGTCGAGCCCGTCGAATTCACCTCCTTCGAGGAACTGCGCCGGCGTTTCGAGCGCGAATGGATCGAGCTCGCGAAGCGTCACGTGAACGGCGAGATTTGAAAGGATTTCCAATGAAGAAAAAATCGAAGATCACCTCTAAGGATTTCTCGGCATTCACGGAGCGTTTCGGGCGCGGACTGGCCGTGGCGCGCGCGCTGGATCGCGGCGAGCCCCTTCCGTTTTCAAAGACCGTGGTCGAAATCGATCTGGCTGCGTTTTCGAAAACCCTGACCGAAAAGCGTGTCGCGTTGTTCGATCTGGTGAAGCGCGACCGCTATTCAGTGACCGAGTTGGCCGATAAAACCGGTCGCGACCCGTCCGCCGTGCGGCGCGATGTCGAACTTCTGGAGTCGGTCGGAATGGTCCGGACAGTCAAGGAGCCCAACCCCGGACATGGCACGCGGCGCGTGGTAAGCGCCGTGGCAAAGCGCTTCTGGATGGAGGCAGCTTAATGCGCGGATAGAGGAACCGGACTGCCGACAAGAACCGGACAACCGACAAGAACCGGACAACCGACTTACGGCCTAAAAAATTCATTCCCGACAACGGCGAGGCACCCGGGTTTGCAGCCTGTCTTGGCCCGGTTAAACTAGCTCGCCGTTCACTTTTCCTCTATCGCTGCCAACAGGACCGACCATGCAAAAGCCCAATCCGCCGTTCAAGCCGACCAAGGTGCCGCTCCCCAAGGATGCGCGCGCCACCCGCGAGTTGATGAAGTACACGCCGCAGATGTCGCTAGCCGAGCGCGACCGGCGCTGGGACCGGGTGAGGAAGAAGATGCTGATGGCGGGTGCGGACGCGCTGTTGTTCCTCGGCAACGACATCTACTGGGGCATGGGCATGGCCAACATGCGCTACGTGCTGCAGGTGGACGCGCAGATCGGCGCCGACGCGCTATTCCCGCTGGTCGGCGAACCCGTGGTGTGGCATTCGGTGCCGCACATGAACCGGCCGACGTCCATGTATCTCTCCATACAGGACTGGGTCAAGGATTTCCGCACGCGCGGCGGCCTTGCCACGATAGGCGCGGAAGTGCGCGCGCGCGGCCTGGAGCGCAGCAAGATCGGGCTGATCGGCTTCTCCTCGACCATACAGACCACGCCCACCCTGCTGCATGCCGATGTCGTCGGCCTGCAGAAGGAACTGCCCAACGCCACCTTCGTCGACCTCTCCTCCATCCTTCAGGAGATGCGCATGGTGAAGAGCGAGGAGGAAATCAACATGCTGCGCGGCGCCGGCAAGATCGCGCGCAAGGTGGTGGACGCGATGATCAAGATGGCCAAGCCCGGGGTGCGCGAATGCGAACTCTATGCCGAGATGATACGCACGCAGATCGCCAATGGCGGCGATCCCAATATCTTCAACCTGCTTTCATCCGCTCCGGTGGAGCACCCCAAAAACGAGCTGTGGCACGCACTGCACGGCTGCGAGCAGCCGCTCACACCCTCGATGCGGCCGCTGAAGAAAGGCGACATCGTGGTCGCCGAGTGGCACACCAAGTACGGCGGCTATCGTTGCCACACGGAATTCACTGTCTATCTGGGCAAGCCGGCGCCCAAACAGCTGCAGCGCATCTGGGACGTGTCGGTGGAGACGCTGGACGTGAGCAAGAAAGCGCTCACCGCCGGACGTACCGTACGCGAAGCCGTGGCCATGATCCGGCGTCCCGCCGAGAAGGCGAAACTCGACTGGGTGGAGCTCGGTTTCCACGCCATGGGCACCGCTTCACCCGAATTTCCGACTGTCATCTACCCCGAAGGCTACGGCCCCAATGTCCTCAACGGGCACGGCATCGGGGATTTCCTGCTGGAAGAGGGCATGTGCTTCGGCAACAACATCGACCTGCACGATTCGGCCTGGAAGCCCGATATCGGCTGCATGTATTCCGATTTCATGGTGGTGCGGCCGAAGGAAGCCGAATGCCTGATAGGCGTGCCGCGGGAACTGCAGCAGAACGGCTGAAGCGCGTGCCTGCAGTGCGATCCTGAACGAGCGCGGCCAGGCTCTTGAACTGTCGGGTCTTGCGTAGTGCGTGACAAAGTGCACCCGTTCGTCCTGAGCTTGTCGAAGGACTCGCGGGCTTCGACAGGCTCAGCCCGAACGGCGCCAGGTAGGGAACAGCGCCATGTATCCTGAATGGCCCATCGAATAGTTCAACGGCCGAATAAGACGGGTCATGACCAACAAACCGCACGACGTACTGATCATAGGCGGCGGCATCGGCGGCCTCACGCTTGCCCTGTTCCTGCACGACGCCGGCATCCGTTGTCGCGTCATCGAAGCGGTGCGCGAAGTGAAACCCTTGGGCGTGGGCATCAACATCCTCCCGCACGCCACCCGCGAACTGGGCCGCTTCGGCATTCCGGAAGAGATGCTGAAGGTCGGCTTCGAGCCCGCGGGCAGCGGTTTTTATACCAGCCTCGGCCAGCACATCATGACCGAACCGGCCGGGCGCGCAGCCGGTTACGAATGGCCGCAGATCTCGATTCATCGTGCCGACATGCACGCCATCCTCATGGCCAAGGTGCAGGAACGCCTGGGCGCGGATGCCGTGCTCCTCGGCCACCGCTTCCTGCGCGCGGACCAGGACGAGGATGGCGTCACAGTGCATTTTGCATCCCCGGCGGACGGGGAGGCGCCGCGGCCGGTGCGCGGCTCGGTGGCCATCGGCTGCGATGGCGTGCTGTCCGCGGTACGGCGCCAGCTTCATCCGGATGACGGTCCGCCGCGCTTTGCCGGCATCAACATGTGGCGCGGCGTCACAAAAGCGAAGCCGTTTCTGGAGGGTAAAGTCGTGGTCCGGGCCGGCGGCCTGAAACCGGCAAAGATGGTGATCTACCCGATCCGCAGGTTTCCCGACGGGGACCACCTGATCAATTTCACCGCTGAAGTAGAGATGGATGTGAAAACGCAGAACGACTGGAGCACGCCCGGCCGGCTGGAAGACTTCCTCCCCTTCTACGAAGACTGGAACTTCGACTGGCTGGACGTGCCCGCGCTATTGCGCAATGCCGATTTCATACTCGAGTATCCGATGGTCGATCGCGCGCCGCTCGCGCGCTGGTCGTTCGGCCGGATGACCTTGCTCGGTGACGCCGCGCACCCGATGTACCCGCGCGGCGGCAACGGCGCCGCGCAGTCGATACTCGATGCCAACGTGCTGTCGCGCTGGCTCAGCGAGCGTGCCGATCCGGTTGCGGCCCTGCAGGGGTACGAGAAGGAGCGGCTCGCCTACACCTCCAGCGTGGTGGAAATGAGCCACAACCAGCCGCCGGACCGGGTCATCGGCCGGGTGGAGGAACTGACCGGGGGAAAGCGCTTTCAGCGCATCGAGGATGTAATCCCCATCGCCGAGCTGAAATCGATTTCGCACCATTACGCGCGTGTCGCCGGCTACGACGTCAACGCTGCGAACAAACCATTCGCCTGAGGGAAGGGACACACCATGACCCATCCGCTGTTTCGCTGCGCAACTGCGATGGCGCTGGCCGCGGCGTTGCCGGCGCTGCTGTGCGCCGCGCCCGTGGCACAGGCGCAGACGTATCCGACCAAGGTCGTGCGCATCACCTCGCCGTATGCTTCCGGCCAGGGCCCGGACCTGGTGGCGCGCGTGTTCGCCGACAAGCTGGCGAAGCTGTGGGGACAGCAGGTCATTGTCGACGCGCGGCCCGGCGCGAACGGCTTCATCGCAATGGACGCGGTGAAAAAAGCGCCGCCCGACGGTCACGACCTGCTGGTCGCCGCCAACTCGCACCTGACCATCAACCCCAGCCTGTTCGCCAAGGTGTCCTACGATCCGGTGAACGATTTTGCGCCAGTAGCGATGCAGTACCGCACGCCGTTCTTCTTTGCGGTGTCGGCCAGCGGGCGTTATCGGACGGTGAATGAGGTGCTGGCTGCTGCGCGCGCCAACCCCGGCAAGCTCACGGCGGGCGTGCCTTATATCGGCAGCCCGGCGCATCTCGGCGGCGTGATGCTGGAAGGACTCACCGGGACGCAGTACACGCACGTGCCCTTCAAGGAGAATGCGCCGCTCTTTGTGGCGCTGGTGAACAACGACCTCGACTGGACGTTTGCGACCCCCGCCTCCGCGGGCGCATTCCTCAAGGGCGGCAAGGTGAAATTTCTTGCCATCGGATCGAAGCGCCGCTTCGCCAGCTATCCGGACATACCCACCCTCGCCGAGGCCGGCGGTCCGGCGGCGCTCGAGGTCGGCGCCTGGGTGGCGTTCGTCGCGCCGCGCGGCACGCCGTCCGATCTCATTGCGCTGATCAACCGCGACGTGAACCGCGTCCTGGCCGATCAGGAGGTGAAGGAACGCTTCGCCGTGTTCGGCTTCGATCCGGCGCCGGGCACGCCGGCGGAACTGGCTGAGATCATCCGCGCCGATCTGAAAATGAACGCCGAAGTAATCAAGCGCGCCGGGATGAAGCCGGAGTGAACGAGGTTCCGGTCCTGATCGCCGGCGGCGGGCCGATCGGCCTGGCGCTGGCTGCCGACCTCGGCCGTCGCGGCGTGCAAACGATGCTGGTCGAGCAGAACGACGACCAGGTCGGCACCGCCAAGATGATCGTGGTGAGCGTGCGCACCATGGAATATGTGCGCCAGCTCGGTATTGCGGAAGAAGTCCGCCATTGGGGCTTTCCGCTCGACTACTGCCTGGACAGCCTCTTCGTCACCCATCTGCAGGGCTATGAACTCGGTCGCATCAGGCAGCAGCCGCTCAGGGTCGAGGCCGACACGCCGTTCAGCCCGGAGCGCGAGCGTCCGTGCCCGCAGACCTGGTTCGATCCCATACTGCAGAAGTTCGCGCGCAAGCAGGCGAGCGTGAGCCTGCGCTACAAGACCCGGCTCGAATCGTTCCTGCAGGACGAGGACGGCGTCACCGCCGAACTGACTGATGTCGAGACCGGCAAGCAGGAGACGGTGCGCTGCGATTACCTGGTGGGCTGCGACGGCTATACCAGCACCGTGCGCGATTTGCTCGGCATAGAGGTGCGCGGGGTGAAGCACCTCGACCTCTCGATGAGCGTGTACGTGCGCATCAAGGATCTCGCCAAATACCACGACAAGGGCGACACCTACCGCACGGTGTTTGCCGGGCGGGAGGGCATCTGGTCGGTGCTGACCACTATGGATGGCAAGGACCTGTACCGCGTGCAGTTGGTCGGCGCGCACGAGATCGACGTGCGCAAGCACGATCTCGACCAGGTGATGCGGCGCATGCTCGGGCCGGGTGTGCCCTACGAAATCGTGGAAACCAGCCTGTGGGCGCGCAAGATGACAGTTGCTGACCGCTTCGTCGATGGCCGCGTGATCATCGCCGGCGATTCGGCCCACGCGCATCCCCCCAACGGCGGCCTCGGGATGAATACCGGTATCCAGGATGCATGGGATCTCGGCTGGAAGCTGGACGCCGTGCTGCGCGGCTGGGGCGGGTCATCGCTCGTCGAGAGTTACGACTACGAGCGCCGCCCGGCGGCCAGCCGCGCCGCGGGCGAGTCGCTGAAGAATTATTTCCGCCTCGTCGGAAAATCGACTTTTCCGCAGATCGATGATGCAACCCCGGAAGGCGAGCGGGTGCGCCGCGAACTGGGCGCGCGCCAGGTCGCCGAAAACGAAAAGTCCTGGCAGGCCATAGGCGTGCACCTGGGCTACATGTACGATCCTTCGCCCATCGTGGTGCCCGATGGCACGCCGCGGCCGGAGGACGACACCGTGGGATATGTGCCGACTGCCCGGCCCGGGTCGCGCGCGCCGCACGCGGCGCTGTCGGGCAAGCAATCGATGCTCGACCTGTTCGGGCCAGGTTTCGTGCTGCTCAATTTTGGCGACGCCGCAACTGCAGCGATGGAAGCGGCAGCGGCCAAGCGCGGCCTGCCGCTTGAAGTGAAGGCGGTGAAAAATGCGGAGGCCGCCGCGCTCTACGAGCGGCGGCTGGTGCTGGTGCGGCCCGATGGCCACGTGGCCTGGCGCGGCGACAGCGTGCCCGGCGATGCGCTCGCCGTGATCGACACCGTGCGCGGGGCGGGTCCACGCATCGCGGCACGGCGCGCCAATGGGGTGCTGTAAGTCGGGGTGCTGTAAGTCGGGGTGCTGTAAGTCGCTGCCTTCGAGTGCGCGGCGTAAAACGTATTGCCCTATTGCCCTATTGCCCTATTGCCCTATTGCCCTATCGCACCATCGCACCATCGCATCCGATCGACAATCAACGCAAAGGGGAATTCATGCGCGCAGCCTGGTACAGCGAATACGGCGAGGCCCGAACGGTGCTGCAAATCGGTGAGTTGCCCGATCCCGAACCCGGCGTCGGAGAGGTGCGGGTGCGGGTGCATGCCTCCGGCATCAGTCCCACCGACGTCTATCAGCGCAGCGGGGCGCGACGGCGGCCCTGGAATTTCCCGAAGATCGTGCCGCATCAGGACGGCGCCGGCGTCATTGAATCCGTAGGCGAGGGCGTGCCGCGCGAGCGCATCGGCGAGCGCGTCTGGCTGCACATGGCGCAGTGGCAGCGTCCGCACGGCACGGCAGCGGGGTTTACGGTCATCCCCGCGGAGCGGGCTGCGCGCCTGCCCGATAACACCCGCCATGCGCAGGGCGCCTGCCTGGGCGTGCCGGCCATGACGGCGCACCGGATCGTCACGCTCGAGGGCAAGGTCAGCGGCCAGACGGTGTTCGTGCCGGGTGGCGCGGGCGCGGTCGGTTACTACGCGGTGCAACTTGCCCGCTCGTTCGGTGCGCGAGTCTTCGCCAGCGCCGGCAACGCCGCCAACGCGGCGCTGGCGCAATCGGCGGGCGCCGAAGCGGTGATCGATTACAAGAACGAGGATGTGGGCGAGCGCATCGCCGAACTCACCGGCGGGCAGGGCGTCGATCGCGTGCTCGAAGTCGACCTTTCCGCCAATGCGCCCAGCCTGCCCAAGGTGCTGAAGAAAGGCGGCAGCGTCATCGTCTATGGCGCCTCCGCGCCCGAGGCGAGCTTTCCCGCGAACTGGGGCATAGGCTCGCAGGCATGCGTGCGCTTCGTCTACGTCTACGACACACCGCCCGCGGCGCTGGCGCAGGCGGTGGCCGATCTGAACCGGATGATGGATGCCGGTGAGTTGCGGCATTTGCCGACCCGGGAATTTCCGCTGGAACTCATTGCGTCTGCGCACGAGGCGGTGGAGCGCGGCAATCACGGCGTGCGGACGGTCGTGAGGATCGATTGAAATGTTAAAGATTATTGAAGAGCATTCCCCGTAATACGGATATCTACAATGAGTTTAGTGAAAATAAAGATATATTCAACGGTGTGCGTCCGGAGATGAAACAGGCCAGCCGGAATGCCGCACTACACAAAGTCAAGCAATCAAGCGCAGTTATCCCGACAGTTACAACCGGAGCAAAATGATGTCCCTGCCGCAGAATATGAAAGTCGTCGAAATCGCCCAGCCCGGTCCGCCCGAGGGGCTCAAGCTCGCCGAGCGGCCGGTCCCGCTTCCGGGCGAAAACGAAGTGCTGATCAAGGTAGCAGCGGCCGGCGTGAATCGGCCCGACGTGGAACAGCGCAAAGGCAACTATCCGCCACCCAAGGGCGCATCGGATATTCCTGGTCTGGAGATAGCCGGCACGGTGGTGGCGCTGGGCAAGGGCGTTGCGGCGTTTCGGGAGGGCGATGCGGTAACGGCGCTGGTCACCGGCGGCGGCTATGCCGAATACTGCGTGGCGCCCGTGCCGCAGTGCCTGCCGGTGCCGAAGGGCCTTTCCATGGCCGAAGCGGCGGCGCTGCCCGAAACCTTTTTCACCGTGTGGCACAACGTGTTCGACCGCGTCAAGCTGAAGTCGGGCGAATCCATCCTGATACACGGGGGTTCGAGCGGCATCGGCACCACCGCCATTCAGCTGGCCAAGGCGTTCGGTGCGCGCGTCTTCACCACCGCCGGTTCCGACGATAAGTGCGCCGCCTGTCTCAAACTCGGCGCCGACCGGGTGATCAACTACAAGACCGAGGACTTCGCCGAGATCGTCAAGGCCGAGACCGAAGGCAAGGGCGTCAACGTCATCCTCGACATGGTGGGCGCGAGCTATCTGGCGAAGAACATGGCGTCGTTGGCAATAGAGGGCAGGATGTCGCTGATCGCCCTGCTGGGCGGCCGCGAATCGAACATCAACCTCGGGCTGATGCTGATGAAGCGCCTCACCATCACCGGCTCCGCGCTGCGCCCGCGTTCGGTCGCGGAAAAAGGCGAGATGGCGAACAGCCTGCGCGAAAAAGTGTGGCCGCTGATCGAGGCGGGGAGGGTGAAGCCGGTGATCGACTCCATCATGCCGCTGGGGGATGCGGCCAAGGCCCATGCACTGATGGAATCGAGCACGCACATCGGGAAGATCGTGCTGGCGATTTCTTGACCTTGATCGATTTCGGGCTGGTGGAATGTTGAGATGATCTCTGCGCCATTCCGGCTCGCGCCGGAACCGCCGGATAGTGCCGTTGCTCCCCTTGCCCAAATGGCACGGAGGGGCTGGTCAGCTTCTCCAGGAATGTAAAAATTTCTCTTGAAATTCAGTTTATAGGGGGGGATACTTAAGGTTATGTATGACTCTTGCGAGCACTCCGGAATGCGCGTGGCGGGGAAAGACGCGCCTACCTCGGCGCGCATGATCGCGGTAATCCGCGGCGCGCCCGTGTACGCCGGGGGCTGCGCGTCCGCTCCGGAAAGACTACCGGGCGTCGTATCGCACCAGGCATCGAGCGCCTCCGGGCGTGGCGTGCCAGCACCGCGATGCCATGCACCGCATTTTCGTCTGGAAAGTCAGCTGTGGTTCGCACCGGCATGAAACAACGACTGCGCGCGTTGCTGCTTTTCGCGGCGCTGTGCTGCGCGGGCGCGCAGGCGCAGGATCCGCTCGCCGAGGCGAAGAAACTGATGGAAGAGGGCAAGGCCGCACAGGCCTTCGACGTCCTCGCGCCGCTCGAGCCGCAGCGGGCGGGTGAAACCGACTTTGATTACGCGCTCGGCATAGCGGCGCTCGATTCGGGCAGGCCCGATCGCGCCACCATCGCATTCGAGCGCGTGATCGCGCTCAACCCCAACTTCGCCGGCGCGCGCATCGACCTGGGGCGCGCGTACTACGCCATGGGCAGCGATGACCTGGCGAAATCGGAATTCGAAACGGTGCTCGGACTGGAGCCGCCGGAGCACGTCAAACCCATCGTTGCCAGGTATCTCGATGCGATCGCCGCGCGCAGCAAGAAGCTGCAGCCATCCCTCGCCGCCTACGTCGAAGCGGGCGGCGGCACCGACAGCAACATCACCGCGGTCACCAGCGATTTCGCCGCGGGCGTGCTGCAGGCGTACAACATTGCGTCGGTCGCACCTACCGGCAACTCCTTCAAGCGCAGCGGCGCTTTTTCGCAACTGGCTGCAGGAGCGGAATACAACCGGCCGATAGACGGGCCGCTCTCGTTGTACGTGGGCGGCGACGCGCGGGACCGGCGTTACAACGGCGGCAATTTGCCGTTCGGTTCGCAGCAGGTAGACGCGCGCGGCGGAATCGTCCTCGCCCTGGATCGCGACCTGTACAAGTTCGGACTGCAGTCCCAATCCTATTATCAGGAAGCGCTCACGCCGCTCAGCGCCGAAGGCACGCGCATTGCCAATGACCGCAGAACCTCGGGCGTGGTCACGGAATGGCGCCACGCGATCGCGGCCGGCCGGCAGGTCGGTCTGTTCGCGCAGTTCAACGAGCAGCGATTCCCCAGCAACCAGCCGCAAAACGTCGATCAGGTGCTGCTGGGCGGGCAATTCCTCAACGTGTGGGAACGCACCGGCAGTCCGCTGCTGATGCTGGCGGCGTTTCAGAGCCGCGACAAGGCGAAGGGCCCGTTGAACATCGCCGCCACCACCAATGCAAGCAAGACCATTGCGGGGTTCCGCGTATTAGCCCAGTATTCCATTAACGAGAAGCTGGATATTTACGCGTCGGCCGGCCATACCGGGCGGGAGGACGACTCGCAGTTCGCCCGGTCCACCGTGGTGGCCTACGGCAAGGATCGGCTGATCGATACCGGGTTCGGGGCGAACTGGCGGTTTATGCCGGGCTGGAGCCTGAAAGGCCAGGCGGCGTTCTATGACAACCGCTCCAATATCGCGCTGTACGAATACAAGCGGACCGAGGTCTCGGTGTTTGTCAGGAAAGACTTCAAGTGAGCGGGCGAGCGCTGCGCAGCGGGCAGGATAACGACGCGTACCGTCATGTCGGGCGTGGCGGCTGCCGGACACCGCAAGTGCCATTCGAGGGAGCGGGCATGGTAGTGCACAGGATGCGGCAGGCGCTGATCGGGGCCGGAATGATCGGCTTGATGGCCTTTGCGCAGTCGGCAGATGCCGCAGTCGCGGGGACGTTCGATTTCGTGCTCGGAGATGTACGCGCGCGTTCCAGCGCGGGTGTGGAGCGCCCGGTGAAACGCGGCGAGCAGGTGCAGGAGGGCGACAGGGTCATCACCGGCGCCAACGGCACGGTGCAGATGCGCATGGTGGACGACGCCTATATCGCGCTTCGCCCCGACAGCGAGATGGATATCAAGGTCTACCAGTACACCGGCAAGAACGACGGGCAGGAGAACGCGCTGCTCGGCCTGTTCAGGGGAACGATGCGCACCTTCACCGGCGCCATCGTCAAGGCGCGCAGGGAGCGCTTTTTGACCACGACGCCGACCTCCACCATCGGCATCCGCGGCTCGGGGAACGTCGCCTTCGTCTCGCCAACACAGGGCACGATCAATCACACGATAGAGGGCTCGCATGTTGTGTCGAGCGTGGATCCCGCGGGCAGGGTAATTGCCACCCTGGTGACCACGCCAGGCCAGACGGTGCAGGTGATGGCGAATCAGGCGCCGGTGCGTGTGCCGACGCCGGTCTTCCTGATGGAGGCGGCCACGGCGCGTCCCTTGCCCGGCCAGCAGCGCGCGCCCGCCGGCACGCCGGGTCAGCCGCAGCAACGCAGCGAGCAGGGTGAACAGCCTGCGCAGGGCGGCAGGGCGGCCACTGCTGAAGCGGGCCGGACGACATCCACCGCCGACACGACCCTCGCCAGCTCAAACAAGCTGGACGCAGCTGCGCCCACGACGACGCCGGAGGCGATCGTGACGGCAGTCCCGGCCGCGCCCAAGGTGATCACGGGAACGGCAAGCTGCACCTCGACCAACGCGGCTGCTTGCGGCGACGGTACAACCCTCAACCTCACCAACGGGACGACGACCACGTCGACCGGCACTACCACGACAACCAGTGGCAGCACCGCAAGCGGCAGCGGCACGACAACCGGCGGGGGAACGACAACCGGCGGCGGAACGACGACCGGCGGCGGAACGACAACCGGCGGCGGAACGACGACCGGCGGCGGAACGACAACCGGTGGCGGTACGACAACCGGTGGGGGAACGACGACCGGTGGGGGTACGACAACATCCGCCGGCAACCCCACGCCGGTGGGCAGCACCGGTTTGTATCGCGCGCAGTTGGTGTATCCGATGGTCGGGGCGGCCGGTGTGCGAGTCCAGGCGGTGGGCGGTTCCATCGCGAACGGCGCCAATGGCAATCTGAGGAACACCAACATTGTGTTGAGCGCCTCTGGCGATCTGGCGAGTATCAACGCCGTGTCGAATCCGGTTTCGACCGGTTCTCCGGCATGGAATGTCTTCGACCGGGGTGTGCGCACCCAGTGTCTTTCCGGCGCTGACTGTCTGTTGTCGACAACTCCTGCGAGTGCCCCGTCGCCTGATGCCGTCCTCACATCCCTGCTGGTCTCGGGGGCAACGGTGGGAACGGGTGGTTACAACTTCGGCGCCAATGGCGACCGCGCAGCGGATGCGAACGGCAATCCGGTTGCGGGTGCCACGGAAAGCTATAACGACGGTCTGGGTCTGCGATTCGGTCGGTATCAGAGCGGCACGCTGACGGCCACTGCGCCAGGCACGGCAGGCGCGCTCTCCAGCGCGACGTTGCTGGGCGGCGCAAGTGCGCTGTGGAGCGTGCGTGAAATTCCCTCGAGTATTCCACTGACAGGCATCCTGCACTATCTGCCGAAGTTCGCAACCGCTCCCATAGACTCGTTCGGCAACGCCGGCCAACTCAATTTTGCGACGCTGGATGTCAACTTCGGCCGCCAGTCCGCCACCACCAGCGTAGGTGTCACGCTGAACAATCAGGCGCTGTCCGCGTACGGCCGTGATGTGCCCATCGGCACCGATGGATTCGATATCACCTCTTCAGCGGCGCTCAACGCAGGCCTTGCCCTGGTGCCGGCTGTTCCGCTGGTGGTACGTTGCTCCGGCGTCAATTGCGCGCCGCTTCCCGTGGGTTCGACCGCTCAGAGCGCATATGGCGCCGCGATACACGGCGGATTCTCGGGTGGCGGCACGGCCGGCGGCGCTTTCTTCCGCTACGGCTTCACGACCTTGTACGACATCGCGGTTGCGCCTGGCACGGGACTCCCCGGGGCGGCCCCTTTCGGACGCGCCGCCAACGACAGCATCGGCGGGTTTGTCGGATTCGGCCAGGGGCCGCAGATCGTTGCACCCACGGGTGCGGCAGCCGGCAACACCGGCTTTGTCACCTATCCGTATTACAACGGCACGCTCGCCTTCGGATCCGGAAATCAGGCTTTGGGCGGCGATAACGTCACCACGGCGGGGTTTGGCAGCCTCGAATCCACAGTGACCTTCGGCGGACCCAACGGCAATTTCAGCGCATTCGTCAAGACCGCTGGTACCAACAACAACTCGCTCTCCCTGGGCGGTAACACCTCCGGCGCTTCCACGGTCACGACGCTCGCTAACGGTATCAAGTATGGCCGCTATGCGGCGCAGAACGTGGCGGGCACCGGCACGCCGCTGACGGTGAGCGGCAAGGACTTCAACGGCACATTCACCTCGCGCAATGTGCTCGGGTCGCTGCAGTGGATCACGGGTCCGGCCATCTGGCCCGTGTTCTCCACTATGCCGATGACCGGCAGTGCCACGTATTCGGTGCTCCCCGGTGGAGCTTCGACGCCCAGGGATCAAAACGGCACTGGCGGAACCTTCAACTCGGCGACACTGAGCGTAAACTTCGACCGTCAGGCGGTGAACGCGGCAGTGAATGTGTCCACTTCCGGTGGAACGTGGAACGCGGCAGGAACCAATCTCTCTCTGGACGATGGTGGAGGATTCAGCGCCTTTTCCGGTTCCTCAGCGCTGTCGCATCGCAACCTCACTGTTACGTTGAATGGCAGTGCCGCAGGCGGAAATCTGTCCGGGCAGCTGACCGGCGCGCAATTGAACGGCGCCGTTATTGCCTATAATTTCCGCGATTCCAACATCGTGCCCTCGGCGCACCAACTGGTGAATGGCGTGGTCGGATTCGGAACGCCAACCTTTTCCTCAGGCTTTGCACCCGATCCGTTGCAACCCTACATGATGCTGCTCAGGTCGCGCGGCGCGGTTGCGGGATTCGACGCAAACAGCGGGGCGCTCTTCGCCGTCAGCGCGGCGTCGATCGACGACGAGTACCTCACGCGCACGCTAATTGCGGCAGTGAATCCAGACCGGATAAGGACCAACAGCCAGGGCGCGCTGACCACGTTCGACTCCGTCGCTGGGATCGTCACGGGCGTCTCGGGTACGTCCTGCTCTCCCAATTGCAACGTGAATGACATTCCGGTGCGGCTCTCCATCGATGCGGCGGGGAGTGCGGTCGCCGGCGCACTGCCGGCAATGCCGGCGATTGCTGGTGCCGCCACGGTGACCGACATCGGCCGCGATGCGGTAACCGGAGTCACGTGGGGCCGGTACACCAACGGCAATTTCGCCGTTGTCGACCGGGTTACGGGTGCGCCGGTCGGAACGGGCGTTGTTGAACTGGGCAACGTCAATCACTATCTGCTTTCGCCGGTGCAGTCGGGCCCGGTGGTGTTGCCAACCAGCGGCACGGCGACCTATACGTTTGCCGGCGGCACCAACCCCACCGACAGCGCGGGCAACGTGGGCACGCTCAACAGCGCGACCCTGGCCGCGAATTTCAGTGCCAAGACCGTCGATGTCTCGGTCAATGCCACGGTCGGCCCGCGCACCTGGGGCGCGACGGCGACGGGTGTGCCCATCCTGGGCACTGGTGTGGGCTTTGAGGTCGGCAAGTCATTAGGGGTGGCGTCGATTGCCGACAAACTCAATGTGACCTGCGCCGGCACCGGTTGCGTAAGCGCAGTCGCCGGCAGGATCGTGGGCGGGTTTGGCGGCAGCACCGGACAGGCCGCCGGCATCGCCTACTCCCTCAATTCGGGTGGCGTACCGCAGGCACAGTCCGGCATATCGATGGGTGGGGTCGCGGCGTTCAGGCGCTAGCATTGTTCTGCTTCAATCCACCTTCCGCTTCAATCCACCGTCGCGCCGCTCCGCTTGATCACCGGGGTCCAGCGCGCCAGTTCTTCCCGCATGAATTTTGTCAGTTCTTCCGGCGTGCCGCCGATCGGTTCCATATACTGCGCGGCCATTTTCTGGCGCGTGTCCGGATCGCGCAGCACAGCCACCAGTTCGCGGTTCATGCGGGCGATGATGTCCTGCGGGGTTCTCGCCGGTGCCATGATGGCCATCCAGGCCATGGCTTCGATCTCGGGGAAGCCGGACTCCTTCATTGTCGGTAACTCGGGCACGAGTGCGCTGCGCTCGCTGCTGGTCACCGCAATCGCCCTGATCCTGCCGGCTTTTGCCTGCGGCATCACCGCGACCGGCGGCACGCAGGCCATGTGCACGTCGCCTTGCAGCATCGCCGTGATCGCAAGCGGCGAGGAAGCATAGGGTATGTGCACGGCGTAAGTACTGGTGCGCGCCTTGATCAGTTCGATCGACAGGTGCGACATGCTGCCGACGCCGGTCGACGAGAAATTGTATTTGCCCGGATTTTTTTTCAGGGCGGCGACCCACTCCTTCACGTCGCCGACATTGAGGCTGTTGATGACGGCGCAGACGTTCGGCTGCGCACCGGCGAGGGTCACCGGCGCCAGGTCGGCGAACGGGTCGTAGGGCAGCTTGCGGTACATGACGGTGTTATAGACCAGCGGCCCGTTGGTGCTGACGAGAAACGTGTAGCCATCGGCGGCGCTCTTCGCCACGAAGTCGGTGCCGATGTTGCCGCCTGCGCCGGCGCGGTTCTCGACCACCACCGGCTGGGCGAGGCGCAAGGCAAGCTTTTCCTGGACGATGCGCACCAGCACGTCGGGCGAGGAGCCCGGCGCATAGGGCACCACGATCTTCACCGGGCGCTGCGGCCACCCTTGCGCGTGCGCCGTCGTGACCGCTGTTGCGGCTGCGACGACCGCAGCGATCGTTGCGGTCATCGTTGCAGCCATGGTCGCAGCCATGGTCGCACTGAGCGTGCTTGCGGCAATCGAACACTTTGCGCGCACCTTCAATGGCAGTTTCACGGCGTTTCCTTTTCGACTGTCTCGGTCTCGCCGAAATAGACCTGCTCTTGCGAGACGAACGCGGCGATCATTGCCCGGTATGCGGCCTCTACGACATCTGCATCGGCTCCTTCGGCAACCGCGCGGGCTCGAACCCGCACTATGACTTCGGCCTGCCGCGCGGGCGCCGCAACCTGATGCGAGTCGGCCTTGAACCGGGTGGCATCCTTGACGCAGCGGCCGCGTTCGGCGAGCAGGCGCACGATGTCGCGGTCCAGTGAGTCGATGCGCTCGCGCAGTTCACCCAGCGTCGCAGCCACCGGAATATAGGCCGGATCGCGAAAGCGGCGCAGCGGCGCGGTGTCGGTGCGCGGTTCCGTGTTTTCCATGCGACGCATTATACGATTCCACGCAGTACGATTCCACGCAGTACGATTCCACGCAGTACGATTCCACGCAGTACGATTCCACGCAGTACGATTCCACGCAGTACGATTCCACGCAGTACGATTCCACACTGCGCCGGATGCGACGCATGCGCCGCAGCCGCACGTCGCGCCGGCCGTTTCGCCATCATGACGCGCTACAATTGCGCATGATCCCTGGCATGAGCCGCCGGCATGATCGGCAGGCAAGCCGGGGCAATCCAGCGTTTTGAAGGAGGACAACATGGCTAAAAATGCGCTGCCGGTCCTGGTGGTGGGCGGCGGTATCGGCGGATTCGCCACGGCTCTGGCACTCGCGCGCAGGAACATTCCGGCACACCTGTTCGAGACCGCCACCGAGTTCAAGGAGATCGGTGCCGGCATCCAGCTCGGGCCGAATGCCTTCCGCATGTTCGACCACCTGGGCGTGCTGGAGCAGATGAACAACTGGGCAGTGCTGCCGGACAACATCATATTCCGCGACGCGCTCACCGGCGAGGAACTGATCCGCGTACCCGCCGGCAATTCCATGGTGAAGCGCTTTGGCTACCCGTACGGCGTCATACACCGCGCCGACATGCACAATGTGCTGATCGACGCAGTGAAGCAGCAGCCCCTGGTTACGCTTTCCCCCGGAACGAAAATCGTCAAGCACGAAGATCGGGGCGACCGGGTCGTGATCGAGTCGGAGCAGGGGACGACTTATGAGGGAAGGGGGCTGGTCGGCGCCGATGGCCTGTGGTCACGCACCCGCGAGTACGTTACCGGCGAGGGCAAGCCGCGTGTCTCGGGGCACATCGCCTACCGCGCGGTGATCCCGACGGGCGAAGTGCCGCAGCACCTGCAGGAAAACAACGTGGTTCTGTACGCCGGGCCGAAGACGCACCTGGTTCACTACCCGCTCACCCGCGGCACCGTATACAACCTGGTGGTGGTGTTTCACAGCAGCCGTTACGAAGAAGGCTGGGACCAGTACGGCGACCCGGAAGAACTGAAGGAGCGCTTCCGCAGCCAGCAGCCCAAAGTGCTGGAATTTCTTGCCATGGCCAATACCTGGAAGATGTGGGTGTTGTGCGATCGCGAGCCGATCCGCAACTGGACCAAGGGCCGCGTCACCTTGCTGGGCGATGCCGCGCACCCGATGCTGCAGTACCTTGCGCAGGGCGCCAACATGGCGATGGAAGACGGCGCTGTCCTGGCGAAACACCTGGCCGGCGCCGGCGACGACGTCAACCGGGCCTTCCTCGATTATCAGCAGGAACGCTACCTGCGCACCACCCGGGTCCAGATCACCGCGCGCCTTTACGGCGATCTTTACCACGCCGCCGACGCCACCGCGGATTTCAGGAAACAGCTCCTCGCGGGAAGGACGCCGGAGCAGTCCTACAACGGGATGGCCTGGCTGTACGATGGCATACGGGTATAGGTGATTGCGAACATGGTTTCCGCGGGAGCGGAAACCCGCCGTAATTTATCCCGGCGCACGCAATTTGAACCGCTGCAACTTTCCCGTCTCGGTCCTCGGCAACGAAGCGACGAACTCGATTGCCCGCGGATATTTGTAGGGCGCGATCACCGACTTGACGAAATCC
The DNA here is from genome assembly GCA_009693435.1 of Betaproteobacteria bacterium. The sequence continues at coordinate 185,626 of SHXF01000002.1, forward strand.
TGCAGGCCTTTGGTCATCTGGTCGTTGGCGGTATAGCCGGATTTCAGGACAACGAACGCTTTCACGATCTGGCTGCGCTCCTCGTCGGACACGCCGATTACGCCGCACTCGGCCACCGCTTCGTGCAGCAGCAGCGCGGATTCCACTTCCGGCCCCGCGATGTTGTAGCCGGCGGAGATGATCATGTCGTCGGTGCGCGCCTGGTAGAAGAAGTAGCCATCCGCGTCCATTTTATAGGCGTCGCCTGTCAGGTTCCAGCCGCGCATCTCGCCTGATGTGATGACGTAGTCCTTCTGGCGCTCGTCAGCCAGGTAGCGGCAGCCGGTGGGGCCCTTGACGGCCAGTTTGCCAATGACGCCGGGGGGGCATGGTTTGTTGCGCGCATCGAGCACCGTCGCCTGGTATCCCGGGATGGCATAGCCGGTGGCGCCGCGGCGCGCGCGTTCCGCCGTGTGCGAAATGAAAATGTGGATCATTTCGGTCGCACCCAGTCCATCGAAGATCTCGATGCCGCTTGCCGCCTTGAACGACTGCCGTGTGGAATCGGGCAGCGCCTCGCCGGCCGACACGCATTTGCGCAGGCTGGAGATGTCGAAGTTTTTCAGTTGCGGCGCCATCTGCCGGAAAAAGGTCGGCGCCGTGAAGCAGATCGTTGCCTGAAAATCCTGGATGGTTTTCAGCAGCAAGTCCGGTGTCAGCCGCTCTATCAGCACCGTCGAGGCGCCGTAGCGCATCGGGAAACACAGCATGCCGCCCAGGCCGAAGGTGAAGGCAAGCGGTGGCGTGCCGCAGAAGATATCGCGTTTCACGGGTTTGAGGCAGGAGCGCGGAAAAGCGTCGCACATTGCCATCACGTCGCGATGGAAATGCATCGTGCCCTTCGGCTCGCCCGTGGTGCCGGAGGTGAATGCGATCAGCGCCACATCGTCTGCGGCGGTGTCTACATTGCTGAAATCTGTCGGGTGCCGCTGCAGCAGGTCTTCGAGGGATCCGGGCGCGGAATCGTTGAAGCTCAGCAAGCGCTTCATATTCTTGCACTGCGACTTGGCAAGCGCGATCTCATCGATGAGCCGGACGTCGCACAAGGCCGCTGAAATTTTGGCCTTGTCGATGATCTGCTTCAGTTCCCTGGCCCGCAGCAGCGGCATCGTTGCCACCGCGATGCATCCGGCCTTGATCACCCCGAACCAGCACGCCGCCATCATCGGATTGTTGGGCCCGCGCAGCAGCACGCGGGAGCCGGGGACGAGCTTCATGTCCTTCTGGATGACATGCGCGATCTGGTTTGCGCGTGCCAGCAACTGGTCGTAGCTCGCCGTGTAAGCCTTGCCGCCGACCTCGCTGTGAAGCGCCGGCCGGTCGCCCTGCACGACCGCCATTTTGTCGAGCAGTTCCGCGGCGCAGTTCATGCGGGCCGGGTACTGCAGTTCGGGCAGATCGAATGTCAGATCCGGCCAGAGGCGCTTTGGCGGCAGATTGTCGCGCGCGAAGGTGTCTATGTGTGCGGTGTACGCCATGTCTTCTCCCGGTTCTCTCTTGCGCGAACGGCTGACCTCATCAGGGTCGGCGATGCATTCAGCCTTTGAGCGTTTCCCTCGCGATGATGAGCTTCTGCACTTCGGTCGCGCCCTCGTAGATGCGCAGCGAGCGGATTTCGCGGTAGAGTTTTTCCACCGGGTGGCCGCTCACCACACCCATGCCGCCGAAGATCTGCACCGCGCGATCGATTGTTTTCTGCGCCTCTTCCGTGGCCACCATCTTGGCCATGGCCGCCTCGCGCGTGGTGCGCACGCCTTTCACGTCGCGCAGCCACGCGGCGCGGTAGGTGAGCAGCGCGGCGCTGTCGATGGCCGTTGCCATGTCGGCAATTGCCGCCTGGGTCAGCTGGAAATCGGCGAGCACCTGGCCGAACATCTTGCGTTCCATGGCGCGCTTGAGGGATTCGTCCAGGGCGCGGCGCGCGAAGCCGAGGGCCGCCGCGGCCACCGACGCGCGGAAGATGTCCAGCGTCTGCATTGCCACCTTGAAGCCGCCGCCCGGGGCCCCGAGACGTTGCGTTGCGGGAATGCGGCAATCGGTGAAGCGCAAAGTCGCCAGCGGATGCGGCGCAATCACGGCTATGCGCGCGGCGATCTCGAACCCGGGCGTGCCGGCATCGACTACGAAGCCGCTGATGCCGCGCGCACCCGGCGCCTCGCCAGTGCGGGCGAAGACGCAGTAGAAGTCGGCGATGCCGCCGTTGGAAATCCAGGTCTTGGAACCGTTCAGCACATAATGGCTTCCGTCCTGGACGGCGCTGCAGCCCAGCGCCGCGACGTCCGAGCCGGCATCAGGTTCGGACAGCGCGAATGCGGCAATCGCCTCTCCCGCGGCAACCCTGGGGAGGTAACGGCGCTTCAGTTCCTCGCTGCCGGCGATGGAGATAGCTCCGGAACCCAGGCCCTGCATGGCCAGGGCGAAGTCCGCGAGGCCTTCGTGGCGGGCCAGCGTTTCGCGCAGCAGGCAGATCGAGCGCGAATCCAGCGCTTCCAGCCTGCCGCCATGGGCCGCGGGCACGCAGTAACCCAGCCAACCGCCTCGGCCCAGCGCCGCCACCAGCGCGCGGCAGGCGGTGTCCACGTCATCATGGCCAACGCGGGTCAAGTGCTCTACCGCCCAGGCATCGACGTCCGCCGCCAGACGGCGGTGCGGTTCGTCGAAGAAGGGCCAGTCGAGATAGGTTTTGTCGCTCATGTAAGAGGCTTGCGCTGTGGAGGATATATTATACTATGTTCGATACGAAAACTGTCTGCGAATGCCTGTGGATACTGGAGCTGTCTGTATTAATTGTGTCAATTAATGAGATTGACGAGGAGTCGCCTGTTTCGGCGACAAAACCAAGCTGGAGTCAGAGCCTGTGAAAAATTATAAAAATATCCGTACTACCTGGTCCACGGTTAGAGCGCTGGTACGTTAAGAGAGCTATGACAACGCGAGATGGAATCGAGATGACAAGCGAAAGCGGAGAATTGTTCGAGGGGACTCTGGTGCAGGTA
>SHXF01000063.1 GCA_009693435.1 Betaproteobacteria bacterium
CTGCACCAGAGTCCCCTCGAACAATTCTCCGCTTTCGCTTGTCATCTCGATTCCATCTCGCGTTGTCATAGCTCTCTTAACGTACCAGCGCTCTAACCGTGGACCAGGTAGTACGGATATTTTTATAATTTTTCACAGGCTCTGAGTCTTTGCCGAACCGCGCTCGCACCAGCGACGCCAACACCTCCGACTCCACGTAGTTCGGATGGCGGTAGTTCTCGATGTCAATGCGTCGGCGCAGCTCAACGGCGTCGAGCTTGACCAATGCCTTGCGGCTTCTTTCGTGGTTTTGGTCTGGTTGAACCATGCTGATTCCTGGATGGTTATCGTTGCAGCTTGTCCCTCCCATACCTTCCTAATCGAGACGAGATCGCCAAAAAGAAAAGCTATGCGACTTTACGGTCAAATGCGAACGCTGGGTGCGCGCCGGCGGGCACGGCGGAAGACCCGCCACAAAAACAAGATATTCACGCGACCCGGATCTTATTTACCGCTTGGGAGCGGCTAACCGAACGCCCGCTCCTGACTAACATTACGCAATCATGGTCTGGTATTTCGGACGTCCAGAATTATCCATCGGTTGCAGCGACCACAGGCAGCAATGGCCGAAAACGAGACGATCGTGCTGCTTTGCTTGAACTTCTGCTCGGGGCCGATCACAGCCATTGCTATTGCCTCCCCGACCAGGGCTCAAACTTGGGACCTGCGGATTAACTGTCCGAAGAGCTCGCCGATGGCGCCGAGTACTCCGACTGAATAGCGGGCGGAGCTTCCACTTTCCGTTGGGATTGTCGGCTTGAAGCCCTGCCGGATCCGCAAATTTCCATGAGGACCTGGCGTCGCCAGGGCTGAAACACCCTCGCGATATATACGCTTCACCAAGTGAAGCGTAATTGCGTAAAATCCGCTTCATGACTGATCGCACTCCACCCCGCTGGAATTGGCAGTCGGACGACTGGGGAATTTTTCACCACGACATCGTCGCGCTGATGCCCGCGCTCGCCGCCGCACGGCGCGCCCAGGGGGAAGTACTCGGTCTTGCCAAGGCCCTCGGCATGCAGGAGGCGCAACATGCCGAGGCGCTGATCTGGGTATCCGATTCACTCGCCACCGCAGCCATCGAGGGTGAGCAACTCGATCTTGCCGGCGTGCGTTCGTCGGTCGCCAGGCGTTTGGGTCTGCCTGGAGGAAAAGTCTCGCGCGCTCGCGCGACCGAAGGACTGCTGGACATGATGCAGGACGCCACCACCGGATGGGAAAAGCCGCTCAGCGTGGAGCGTCTCTGCGGCTGGCAAAACGCGTTGTTCCCCGCCGGATTTTCGAGCATTCACCGTGTGCTGGCCGGTGCGTTTCGCACCCATGCCGAACCGATGCAAATCGTCAGCGGCCCGGTGACGCGACGCGTGCTGCATTTCGAAGCCCCGCCATCGCGCCGCGTGCCGCGCGACGTCGCGCGATTTCTCAAGTGGTTCAACGGCCCCAGCCGGAACATGGATGGAGTGCTGCGCGCCGGCATCGCGCACCTGTGGTTTGAATCGATTCATCCGTTCGAAGACGGCAATGGCCGCGTTGGGCGCGCGCTGGCGGATATGGCGCTGGCGCAAGACCTGCGCACGAACTCGCGTCTCGCAAGTCTATCGACCGAACTCTCGGCCGAACGCGATGCCTACTACACCGAGCTGCACGCCGCCAGCCGCGCCAACGCGGACAATACGCGCTGGCTCCTGTGGTTTTGCGGCAGGATGGAAGCCGCCTGCAGGCGCTCGTCGACGCTGATGCACGCCGCCCTGGACAAAGCGCGTTACTGGGCGGGCCATGCCGGAGACGGGTTCGATCACAACCAGCGCAAGGTCATAAACCGCCTGCTGGACGCCGGGCCGCGCGGCTTTGAAGGCGACCTCACGACCGCCAAGTATGTGAATCTCACAGGCGTGTCACGCGCGACCGCGTTTCGTGATCTGGCGGCGCTGGTGGCGACGGGTGCGCTGGGGACGGTTGGAGCCGGAAAGGCTACGCGCTATTTCATCAATCTGCCGGCGTGGGAACCGCCAGCGACGAGGGGCTTGGGCAAATAGCCCGCGTGGCTGCTATCGGATCGCGATCAATACTTGATCTCCATCTTTTCCGAAGGCCACAACCGCCGCAGATTGTTTTTTTGCGCGCCGAACAAGCGTGATGACACGCGCCTCACGCACCCGATTGTCTGAAGACCCTCAAAAAAGGGCAATACGTACATTTGGCCCATTATCGTATCAAGCCTCAAAGCTCTTTTCAGATCAAGACTTTCAGTCCCTTGCGCTCAATAACTGAAAGCAATCGTGCTGCAGCACCGCTGGGCTTTTTCTCGCCGTTCTCCCACTTCTGGACAGTGGAAATGCTGGCGTTGATATAGGCAGCAAACACCGCCTGACTGACGTGCAGTCTCTCGCGTAAACGCTTGATCATTTCCGCCGTGTAGGCCGGTGGCGGCAGGCATTGTGTTTCAAAATCACGCAATGTTTGCTTGTTGACTGCGCCGATCTTATGCAACCCACGCATCGTGTCCAAGGCTTCGTCAATCATTCGGCTCATGTTATATGCACCTCTATCAATTCGTTGGCCTTCAACGCCGTTTCAATCTGATCGTTACTGAGTGCAACCAAGGTGCGCGCAAGGCTCTGGTAAATTCCCAGTTCGCGCTTGGTAATGTTCTCACGGTCACTTTTCTCAAACCCGAAAAGAAAGTACAAGGTACCAGCGAACCGCGTAGCCAGGAGCGTGCGAGCACTGCCGCTTTTGCCCCGTCCCGGTAGCGCAACCCGCTGCTTGAGTAGGTAGCTGCCCAGATCGGCATCGATCAACCCACGCTCTATATCAGCTACCGCCTTTAACAAAACGGTGTCGGTTACGCCAGCTTTGTTTGCCCAACGATTAAACGCCCGTGTCTTGAAAGCTCTCATCGCTCGTTATTGTAGCACTTAGTGCAACAAGACAGTCAATAGTCAGGGTATTCGGGGGGTGATCCGACCAACATAAATGGGGAAAATCTTGAGCACTTCTCAAATGGCTGGTTATTGCCAGTGAACCCACGTTCGGAAAGCTGATTGTTTGGCGCATCGACCGCCCGCTGATGGCCGGGTGCTGCCTAACCGCACTCCGCCCCGCTGGAATTGGCAGTCGAATGACTGGGGTACTTTGCGGCACGATATCGTCGCGCTGATGCCTGCGCTTGCCTCCGCGCGCACGACCGAGGGACTGCTCGACATGATGCAGGACACCACCACCGGATGAGTGATTCTCACAGGCGTGTCACGCGCGACCGCGTTTCGTGATCTGGCGGCGCTGGTCGCGGCAGGCGCGCTGGGGACGGCGGGAGCAGGAAAGGCGACGCGCTATTTCATCAAGTTGCCGGGCTGGGAGCCTCCAGCCACCAGGGGCTCTGGTAAATAGTTAAACCACAAATCGTGCGCAGAGCGCACGCTACAACTACTGAGACTTGCCCCCTGAGACTTGCCCCTTGACGCATTACATTTCAGTAGCTACCGTATTGTGTGCTCATTGAATTTGACCCTGTCAAAGACGGGCTGAACCGCGCTCAGCACGGTCTGTCTTTGGAGTTCGCAAACAGTTTGGTTTGGAATGAGGCACTCGTCTGGAACGACAAACGATATGAATACGACGAGAGCAGAATGATCGGACTCGTACCGGAAGGTAACGATCTTTATTACGTTGCCTTTGTAGATCGCGGGGAAATTCGCAGAATCATCAGTCTTCGATATGCCGAGCGCAAAGAGATCAAACACTATGCCGAAAATTACGCCTAGGCGCGTCATTCGTATGCCAACGGCCGCTGAGAACGCAAAAATTCTTGCGGCCGCCAAAGCCGATCCCGACGCACAGCCACTGACCAAGAAACAACTTGCCGCTATGGTCCCTCTAAAATCCGTGCGCGGACGGCCAAAGTCCAAAACTAAAAAGCTGCTTGTGTCAGTTCGCTACAGCCCGGAAGTCATCGCGTATTTCCGTAGTACCGGCGACGGCTGGCAAGGGCGAATGGACGGTGTGTTAAGTGAGTACGTCAATAGACACGCGGCGCGTCGTACACGAAGTGCGACATAACATGGCGCCGCACACGGACGCGCGCTGGATACGGATAACGATCAATACTTGATCGCCATCTTCTCCGAATCGCGCACTTCGAAGGTGCGCGCGCCGGAGGAAATGACCGGGTCCTTCTGGAACCAGCCTGCCACCTCGTCCTTGGACTTTGCCTCGCAGATCAGCACGGCTTGGACCGAGCCGACGCCGTAGTCCGGGAATTTGTAGCCGTCGACGATCTTCCCTTCCCGCAGCATCCCCTTGAGAAACTCAACGTGCGCCGGACGGTTCGAGGCGTTTTTTTCCATGTCCACGATTTTGTAGATCAATGCGTATTGCGTCATTTCAATTGCTCCTCTGGTTTCAATTCGATGGCTGGCGACTACGCCTTCCGTTAGCGCTCAATGGTCGATCACTGGTCATTCGTCGCAACCTGTTGCGTCAAAAACACTTCTCTGCGTTCCTGCGCGGATTGCAGCACCGCGAGGCTCGCTTCCATTGTCGCCTTGCCCCAGCGGCCGTTGTGCAGCGGCTCGCGCCCGGTCGCGAAGGCGTCGTACAGCTCGGCGATGACGCCGCACTTGTCCGGAAAGGCCGCGCCGCGCGGCACGCTGATTTCGCGGCGTCCTTCCCGACCATAGACCAGCACGCCGTCGGCCGAGGGCCGCAGGTCGCCGCCGGCGCAGGTGACGATGGTGACACCGCAATGCGGATGGTGCCATTGACCGGCAGGCGCGGCGAAGGCGTTCTTTTTTTCAGCCGCGCGCCCGTAGGCGGACGACGTCTTCAGCGCCGCCTCCGCGGCTGGATCGCCGATCTTTTCGAGCGCCGCGCGCGCCGCGCCGTGGCCGCCCTCGGGCCTGTCGTCGCCGAGTTCGCCGACCCAGTAATGGAATTCGTCGCTGTCGAAATAGTCGTAGCCGCTGAACACCAGCGAAGCGGCCGCGCCCGTTTCGAATTCCAGGAAGGTGACATGGCTGCCTTCGGTGGGCCGTGCCGGGTCGAGTACCCAGGCCATGGAACGCACGCTCCTGACCAGCCCGCCGCCGATCAGGCGAACCACGTCCATCTGGTGCGGGACCTGGTTGAAAATGATGCCGCCTCCCTGCGCGGTATCGAGCTCCTCGGGCCGGCGCGGGCGATAGAGAAAATTGCCGTAGCTCCAGGTATTGATCATGGCAAGGGGACCGAGTTCGCCCGAGCGCACGATCTCGCGGATTTTCATGATGGGCGGATCGAAACTGTGGGTGTGGCCGACCACCAGCTGCACGCCGCTGGTTTTCGCGGCGGCTATCATCGCATCGCAATCTTCCAGCGTCAGCGCCATCGGCTTCTCGACGATGATGTGCTTGCCGCCTGCGGCCGCCGCGAGCGCGTTCTGCATGTGGAACTGGTGCGGCGTCGCGATGTAGACGGCATCGACGGCGCTGCTCGCGCACAGCGCATCCGCCGATTCGAACGTGGGCGCGCCATGCTCGGAGGCGAAGCGCTCGCGCGCCTCGGGCCGAGGATCGGCGCCCGCCGCAATGCGCACCTGCGGATGGCTGGCGAGGCTCGCCATGATCTGCTTCGTCGCCCCGCCCAGCCCGATTACGCCGAGGCGCAGCAGCGGTTTTTTTTTGTCTGTCATCGAGTTTGCAGGCGGAATGACGGCTGGCGATCAGAGCCGCAATTCCGACTGCGCCATGATGGTGGGCGCAAACAACTCCTCCACCTGCACCCGCTCGGGCACCAGTCCCTGCTCGGCGGTGTAGTCGCAAAGCGCGTCTATCACCTTGCGGTTGGGCTCGATGCCATAGGGCCAGTAGTCGCGGCCCATGAGCGCGCGGATCGACTGGCTGTATTCGTAGAGCCAGGGCAGTGACACCGGCGGCGGTTCCTCGACTTCGAGCCGGCGCAACGCGTTGTCCTTTGCCTCGCAGAACGCCTGGTACAGATTCACTGCCGTCCAGGGATGCTGCTCGTAGACATCGCGGCGCAGCACCACCACATGCATGATGGGGAAGAGGCCCGTCTTCGCATAGTAGGCGCGCGCCGCGGCGGCCGGGTCGGGAAACAGGTAACCGACCTCGGGGAGTCCGTCGCGCACGCCCGGATGCAGTTGCGGCGCGATCAGCGCGTCTATGTCGCCTCCGGTCAGCATGTCGTTGAGGCTGGTGCGATCCTCGTGACGAATGTCTATGCCGGGGAGCGTCACCTCCATCATGGGCTTGCGGCCGGGATCGGTCACCCCGCCGGTCACCCAGTGGAGGTCCGAAGGCTGCACGCCGTATTCGTGCTGCAACATGCCGCGCGCCCACACCGCGGCGGTCATCTGGTATTCGGGCACCCCCACGCGCCGTCCCTTGAGATCCTCGGGTCGCATGATGCCGGCCTTGCGGTTCACGTAGATCGCGTTGTGGCGAAAGGTGCGCGAGGGAAACGCCGGCACGGCCACAAAGGGCAGGGCCTTGCCGCCCGCTTTGGCCTGGGCGGTGCGTATCACCCAGGTCGAGAACGACATCTCGCCGCAGTGAAATTCGCCGGCAAGCAGGCGCTTGAACGCCTGGAAGGGCTGCAAGGGCAGGAACTGCAGGTCGATCGCCTCGGGCCGGACTTTGCCGTAGTAGAGATCCTGCACCCGGTCCGAAAGATGGCCGGCATAGCTCAATTGCAATCTGCTCATGCGTTGTACTCCCTCGACAGGCGGGTGGTGCGCAATGGGCTCGGTGCGCGCGGTAGCGCAACCCGTCACTCGCGTAATTCAGTTGGTCGGAACCTTCGCAATGGCGATCGCTTTTCCATAGGTCGCGTAATTCCGCGCCAGCAATATTGCATAGTCCTCGGGCGTGGTGAACTTCGGTGTCATGCCGGCTTCCCTGAACTTGGACAGCAACTCGGGATTCTGCATGATCGCCTTGAGCGAATCCGACAACTTCCTGATGATCGCAGGGGGCGTCCCGGCCGGCGCCAGCAATCCCACCTCCGCAGCAAAATCCAGGCCCTTGGCCACTTCGGCAATGCCAGGCACGTCGGGCGCGAACTCCGAGCGCGCGGCGGTGGTCACGCCCAGCAAATTGGCCTTGCCCGCCTTGGCGTGCGGCATGACCACCGGAATGCCGGTAACCAGCAACGGCACCTCGCCCGTCAGCAGCGCGGGCACCGACTGTCCGCTGCCCTTGTAAGGCACATGGACGATGTCCATGCCCAGATCGAACTTGAGTATCTCCATCGCGAGGTGATGCAGGGTGCCTATCCCGGAGGACCCATAGCTGAGCTTTCCCGGGTTCGCGCGCGCTTCCGCAACCATCTGCTGCAGGGTCCTGATTCCGGACTTGGCGCTGGAAGCAATCAGCAGCGGCTGGATGCCGATCAGCGCCACCGGTGCGAAATCCTTGACCGGATCGTATGTCAGGTTCCTGAACAGGTGCGGCACGATGCCGAGCTGGCCGGTCTCGCCGATCAACAGCGTGTAACCGTCGGGCGCCGCCTTGGCCACGGCCTGCGAGGACACGATGCCGCCGGCACCGAGACGATTCTCCACGAGCACCGGCTGGCCGAGCAACTGGGAAAGATACTGTCCGGTGACGCGCGCAATGACATCGGGACCCCCGCCTGCCGCATAGCCCAGGATGAAGCGGATGGGACGATCCGGGTACTCCTGGGCATGCAGCGAGGTGGTGGCGGCCATTGCCAGAATGACCAGCAGCGCGCGCTTGAATGGCGACTTCATGTGCATGTACCTCAAGAATGGTGTCGGGCAAATTCGCGGGACGGTGAAAAACGGGCCAGCGGCGATCGGAACGGTCCTAAAGAAATATCGAAAATGCGTCCATGCCCAGCACTGTGGTGTCGAGCAGCACCAGCCGGCTCCGCAGCTGCCATGTCACTCCGGATTGCTCCAGCACATCCCGACGTTCCCCGGTAAGCACCACCGGTTCGGGTTCGTTGCCGCGGTGGCAATAGACGGCGATGTTGCTCGTCACGTTCCAGCGCGCCGTTCCCGGCGCGCCACCTTCGGCCGTGTGCGGTGTGACGCGGATGTTCGCGACCATGCGGCGGGTGCGGGTGCGCGGGTTCTCCGACCAGGCGTAGTCCGAGTCCAGCCGCTTGACGCGCAATTTCAGGGAGCCGCAGTCCTCGTCCAGCAGAAAGGCCCGCTTGCTGAACCCGTCGCCTTCCTTCTTCATGCGCGTGGTGCGCACCGGTATCCGGTAGACGATGTCCGGCGAAAGCAGGGTCAACCATGCCCTGAAATTCCAGGCGTCGAGCAGCTCGGCCTCGCGGTAGAGAAAGGCGGCGCATTCCTTTTCAGCACGATCTCCGGAGAGCTGCGTCATGGCTGCTTCTCCTCTTTCTTCATCCAGGCGTACCACGAGTCGTGGAAGGTGCGCGGCCCGCATTCCCCGACCGAGGTGGGCACGGCGACGCCTGGCCCGGGGAAATCCGTCAATGGCGGCACACTGCCCATGTCGTCCAGGCCCATCTGGAAGTTGAATTTCATCCCGACCTTGTCGGCGAACACCGTGGCAGCGGTGCGCGCGATCATGGGCCAGAGCACCACGTCGTCCTGCTCGAAGCTGCCCGAGGGGCTGAAGCTGCTCATGGCGACCTGGTAGGCGCGGCGCTTGTAGCTTTCCGGCGCCTCCTTCGGCGCCAGTATCCAGCTCCAGATCTCCATCTTGCCGGGGCCTTTGGGCTGCCAGACGCGAATCGACAGGAACCCAGCCGGCGGCTTTTCCTCGCTGTCGGACAGGCCGAGATGGATGAACGAAAAATTCGGGAACACAGTGCCGTCATGCACCAGGCCGCGCCGCGCCAAGTCGACCTGGGCCTCGTTCAGGTGGTGCGTGCCGATGTGGCGCGTCACCTCTTCCGGATAGTCCCAGAACGCGCTCTGGCCGGGTTCCAGCTGGCGGATGCTGATGGCGTGGCCGTCGCAGTCGTGCACGTGCAGGCCGTGCTTCTTGTTGGGCGCATTCGCCACCGCGGGATTGACGATCTTCAAGCTGAGGATGGAGCGATGCGTCATGGGCGTATGCGAGCTGTCCCCGGTGAAGTTCTCCGCACCCGATTTCCAATTGGCATTGACCACCCAGCGATGCGGCTCGCCCAACACCTCCATGCCGCCCCGGGTGAGCAGCAACTGGATGTCGAGGTACCAGCGGAACTTGCCCAGGTATTGCGCGAGCGGTGCCGCCTCCGGGTCCAGGCTGGCGAACACCAGCCCATGGTAGCTCGCCACATGCGGCGCGGGGATCAAGCCCCATTTAGCCAGATCGAGCTTGCGGTAGCCCTCGTTCTTTGCCGGCACGCCGTCCAGTTGACCGCTGTTGCGGTAGCTCCATCCGTGCAGCGGGCACACGAACGCTTTTGCGTTACCCATGTCATCGAGACAGACCCGGCCGCCGCGATGACGGCAGCCGTTGAACAGCACGCGGATGACGCCCTCGTCGTCGCGCACGAATATGAATGGATCCTCGCCTATCATGCGCACCGCGTAGTCGCCCGGATCGGGTATTTCCGTTTCATGCCCGATGTACACCCAGCAACGGGCAAAAATCCGCCGCTTCTCGAGCTCGTAGACGCGCTGGTTGTTGTAGATCTGCGCCGGAAGGAGGCCCTGTTTCAGATCCTCTTCCATGTCGGCGAGGAAATCGGGCAATGCCTCGTGTGTGCCTGCGGACTTCATCGACACTCTCCTTTACTGCTGCTGCGCAATTTTTGTTTCGCCGAATGTTGCCGAGCGCGCGCTCTATGGCAGACGACTCAGAACAGGCGCCTTTCGGGCCCGAGTTCGGCGCCATGTTCCCGCAACAAGTGCGCGCCGTAGCGGCTGGCGCACATCGGCCAGTTGATCGCGACATGCTGCATGCCCGCGAGCAGGTTGCGGTATTGCCGCTCCAGGTGATTGCCGCGATAGACCGCCATCCCGCCAGCCGCCGCGTTGAGCCGGTTGCCGGCCGCCAGGAGTAGCTGACAGGCGTAGCCGACATGGCCGGTGACAACCGCGGTGAGCGCGCCGGGCAGCGATTCGCCGGCTTCCAGCCTGCGCATCGCGCCGCGAATCGAGTCGAGATACAGGCGTTCGGCCGCGTCGATTTCGCAGGCGGCCTCGGCGGCGAGGCTCTGGGTGCTCTCCAACTGGGCAACGGGCTGGCCCCAGGAACGACGCGTCGCCGCGTAGGTCAGCCAGTCATCGAGCAGACTCTGCGCGATGCCCAGCAGCACGGCGGAAAACCCGGCCGTGGTATAGCCCAGCCGCGGGAGGCGAAAAATGGGCGCCGGGTTCACTTGGCCCCCTGGTGTGACACCGCTGGTCGAAGCGGCTGCGTCCAGCACCCGATGGGCGGGCACGAAGGCATTGTCCACCGAGAAGCTTTTCGAACCGCTGCCCTCGAGGCCGGTCACGAACCAGTCATCGATGACCGTTCCCTCTCCTTTGGGGATGAGGAAGAACGCCATCTTCCCGTTCTTGCCGGCGTCGTCCTTGATGAATCCGCCGCAGATGACCCAGGCGGCGTGATCGATGCCGCTGGAGAAACTGTGGCGGCCGGAAAAGCGATAGCCGCCGTCTGCTGGCCGCGCCTCGCCTGCAGGCGCGAAACTGGAGGACGCGAGCGTGTCCTGATCGGCGCCCCAGACATCATGCTGCGCCTCGGCGGGAAAGGTGCCCAGCATCTGGGGATGATCGGCGAGCACGCGGTACACCCAGCCTTGCGAACCGCAGGCCCGCCCCAGGATCGTCGTCACTTCGCAAAACACGTCCCAGCCCATTTCGAAACCGCCGTGGCGCGCCGGCTGCAGCAGCCGCAACAACCCGGTGTCTTTGAATTCCGCGATCGTGGCATCGGGCGCCTTGCGGTCCTGCTCGCATTGCGCGGCGCGCGCGCGCAGATTCCCCATGAGATCCCGGGCGCGCTTCAGCATGTCCTCGCGGGTGATAGCGCCGGGTACTGCGGCTCGGGAAGCGGTGGCCACCGGATTGACGATCGCGCTCATCGGACGATCGCACTCATCGGACGATCGCACTCACCGGACGATCGACCTCAGCGGACGATCGACCTCAGCGGGCTGGCGTCCGGTCAATATCAATGGGCGGATCCGCTTTTCAGTTTCTCGCGCAGCTTCGCCCAGCGCCTGCCGCACTCTCGCGACGCAGCTTCGTACTCGGCGGGGAAGACGTCGTAAGGGGGACGTATCGGACCGGGCCGGCAGTAGCCGGCTTCTTCTATCCTGACCTTCTCGACCTGGATGTTGTAGGAGGCGAACACTTCCGGTTTGGCGAGCAGACCGAGAATCGGTTCGTTCGCCCAGGCGATCTCGTCATTCCACTGCTTGATGCGCGGTTTGTCGTTCGCAAGCACGGCGTTCATCACCGCCAGGGCGGGCTCCGGACCCATCGCCGCCGCGGTAGCCCAGCAGGCGGTAGTGGTCTCGGGTGAAATCTCGTAAAACTCGGCAACCGACATGTCGATGGGCAGAAAGTTGATGCGGCGATCGGTAGCGGCGATCAGTTCCTTCAAGCCCGTCGCGCGCGAGTACTTCGCCGACATGACGGTGGGCGCGGCCTTGACCACCGCGGACCAGAATTCCAGCGGGAAGCCAAAGCGAAACGCGCGCATGTTGGCGTACGCCATGATGGCGAGCTTCGGGAACAGTTTCGACACTTCGGCGTAGTACTTGACCGCCATGTCGGTGGTCACCGGCTGCCACATCGGCAGCCCGAGCAAGCTGCCGTCGGCGCCGCGTTCCTGGGCGAATTTCAGCCGCCGGTAGACATCGTGCCCGCCCAGCGCAGTCGCGCCGACAAAGGTCGGGATGCGCTTCGCAACCGTGCTGCAGACGCAATCGACGAAGACTTCGTAGTCGGCGTTCGACACGGTCGCGCACTCGCCGGTGGTGCCGAGCACGATCAGCCCGCTCGAGCCATCGCGGATCAGCGCATTGACGAGTCTCTCGGTTTCCGGAAGATCGATGGTGCCGGTTGCGTCCAGCGCCTGCGCACCGGGACGTGCGGGGGTCGGGATGATGGCGTACAGGCCGCGAAGATCGGTGGCGCTCAGCATGGTGTTCTCACTTTCTGATGGGTTGGTTGGGAAGGTGTCGGCAGCACCGGAAGTCGGCGGGGCGAGTCGCCTTCGCTGTGTCTCCTCGTACGACGGATGCACCCTCTCGGTATCAATTGCCGTTCCAGCCCGATGCGCGACTTGAGCCATTATTCATCGAGCGCGCGGCGCGCCACCGAATGCAATCGGGTGAAGGATAATGCGCTGGAGGCATATTTTCGCATGCGGAACCTGGTTTTTCCGATATTCGCCGTCAAGCGCCGGCGGCGTGCGTCCGAAGCCCTGAGGGCATGCGAAAATCCGCTTCTTTGTCCGACAACAAGCGGGAGGTTTCATGGCGGTACTCATCATCGGAGCGGGCCTGGTCGGCTCCCAACTGGCGCGCATCCTGATCGAACAGGGCGAGGCGCCGGTGTTGCTGGACCGCGCCGCGCAGCCCAGGGCGCTCGCGGAGATTGTCGACATGGGCAAGGCAACCCTGGTGAAGGGCGACGTGCTGAAACCGCTCAACATCGCCGAAGTGCTGCGCACCCATGCCATCACCGAAATCATTCACCTCGCCGCCAATCCGCTGCTGACACAGGGCGGGCAGCGCGAGCCCTACAACGCCATCGAGCTGAACATCATGGGCACCACCAACGTGCTGGAGGCGGCGCGGGTGCTCGGCGTCAAGCGCGTGGTGGTGGCCAGTTCCAGCGTGCTCAACCACCACCTCTCGGGCGGCGAAGACAAGGGCGATCCGATGCGCGAGCAGGCGTTTCCGCGTCCGACGAGTTTTTATTCGTCGTGCAAGCAGGCGGTGGAAGCCATCGGTCTCAACTATGCGAAATGGTGCGGGGTGGAATTCGCTGCCGTACGCTATGGCGCGGTCGCGGGCCCGTGGGGCGGCGACGGCGGCGGCGGGCCGAGCAATGCCTACCTTGCCATCGTGCAGAAGGCGGTGAACGGGGAAGAAGCGGTGCTGCCTTCGGTCACCATGGAATGGGTGTATTCCAAGGATGCCGCGCGGGCAACGCTGCTGGCGCTGCGCACACCGCAAGCCAACGCCGGCATCTTCAACGTCACCATGGGCGCGATGGTGACGCCGGAGCAGCTCGCCGCGGCGCTCACCGCGGCGATTCCCGGCGCGCGCTATCGCATCGACAAACCGGCCGACGGGGTATCGATGTCGGCTCATGCGGCCGTCTCGAACATCAACCGCGCAAAGCAGGTGCTGGGCTTCGAGCCGCGCTATCAGATGGCCGACGCGATACGCGATACGGTGGATTGGTTCCGCGGCAGAAAATCCTGAGGTCGCCGCGCGCTGCAGACAGCGGGGCGCTTGAATCGCCGCCTGATCAGGCTATAGACGTTATATTAAAACTTGCAATGCGATTGCCGGACTGGCCACGAACTGCGGGGACTTTTACATTTAAAAGTTGTGAATGTATCAGTTTCAGCACGCGCACCGGACCGCTTTTACGCAGCCGCTGCGCGTCCCTTCGACTCCGCCGCCATTATGAGTTCCAGCACGCGCACCGGTCCGCTTTTACGCCGCCGCTGCGCGTCCCTTCGACTCCGCCGCCATTATGAGTTCCAGCACGCGCACCGGACCGCTTTTACGCCGCCGCTGCGCGTCCCTTCGCCTCCGCCGCCATTATGAGTTCCAGCACGCGCACCGGACCGCTTTTACGCCGCCGCTGCGCGTCCCTTCGCCTCCGCCGCCATTATGAGTTCCAGCACGCGCACCGGCGAGAGCGGCGCCTCGCTGATGTGCACGCCGAAGGGCTGTAGCGCGTTCTCCACCGCCGAGATGACGGCGGCGACCACCGGTATCGTCCCGCCTTCGCCGACGCCCTTCACGCCGAGCGGGTTGAAGGGCGAGGGGCTTTCGTGGAACAGCAGTTCTATGTTGGGCAGTTCGGTCGAGGTCGGCAGCAGGTAATCGGCGAAGGTGGTGGTGATGGGCTGGCCCTGGGCGTCGTAGCCCATCCATTCGAACAGCGCGTTGCCGATGCCGTGCACGATGCCCCCGTGCAGCTGGCCTTCGACGATGAGGGGATTGAGCAGCTTGCCGCTGTCCTGCAGCGCGACGTAGCGCAGCAGGGTGACGCCGCCGGTGTCGATGTCGACCTCGACTTCGCAGGCGTGCACCGCGTTGGCATAGGGCATGGCGTCGGTCTGCCAGTGGAAGGTGGATTCCAGCCCCGCCTCCACGCCCTGGGGGAGCGAGTAGCCGGCCACACCTCTCAGCTGTCGCGCGATCTCCGCCAGCGGCACCGATCGGTCGGTGCCCTTGATCACCACCTTGCCGTCCTGAAGGTCGAGGTCGGCTTCTGCGGCTTCGAGGATTTTCGCGGCGACCTTGACCGCTTTCTCGCGCACTGCCACCGCGGCAAAGTGCACTGAAGACCCGGCCGTGACCGCCTGCCGGCTGGCGAAACCGCCTATGCCCAGCGACACGAAGGCGGTGTCGCCGGCGATCACTTCGATGTCCGCGATATTGACACCGAGCTGCTCCGCCGCCACCTGGGCGAGCGAGGTCTTGATGCCCTGGCCCATGGCAAGGGCGCCGGTATAGACGTGGACGCGTCCCGAAGGCGCCACTTTCACCGTGGCCGACTCGAACGGTCCGCGCCCGGTGCCCTTCACCGCGTTGGAGAGGCCAAGGCCGATATGGCGGCCGAGCGCGCGCGCCGCGCGCTGGCGTGCCGGGAACCCGGCCCAGTCGACGTGCGCCAGCACCTTTTCCAGACAGGCGTGATAGTCGCCGCTGTCCAGGATGATGGCCGCGCCGGAGCGGCTTTTCAGCGGCTTTTCGTAGGGCATTTTCGCGACCGGCACGAGATTGCGCCTGCGCACTTCGGCGCGATCCAGTCGCAACTCCTGCGCCACGCGGTCGACGAGGCGTTCCATGACGAAGGCCGCTTCGGGATAGCCCGCGCCGCGCACCGGGATCGTGTACACCATGTTGGTCTGGGCCACGTGTACATCGAGGTCGTAGTTAGGCACCAGGTACGGCCCGGTCACGCCGGTAGAGGCGTTGTAGGCGCAGTTGATGCCCTGCGGCGTGTACGCGCCCTGATCGTGGATCAGCCGGCCGCGCACGCCGAGGATGGCTGCGTCCGCGTCGACCGCGATTTCCAGATCCCAGTACTGGTCGCGCTCCTGGATCGAGGCGACGAAATGTTCCTGGCGATCCTCTACCCACTTCACCGGGCGTTTCAACATGCGGGCTGCGGCCGCAATCGCGACCTCCTCCGGATACACGAGAAACTTGCAGCCGAATCCCCCGCCCACGTCGGGCGCGATGACGCGGACGCGGTTCTCCGCCATGTCGAGCATCGCCGACAGCGTGTACATCAGATCGTGCGACATCTGCGTCGAGGACCATACGCTCAGGATGCCGGTGGCCTGCTCCATGCTGGCTGCCGCGCCGCGCCCCTCGATGGGATGGGCCCCGCCGCGATGCTGCTTGATGGATTCGGCAAAGACGTGCTTTGCGCCCGCGAACACGCGCGCGCAGTCGCCGTAGGCAACGCGAAAGCGTGTCAGCGTGTTAGATGGCGCGTCCGAGCGCACCTTGGGCGCCTGCTCGTCCAGCACCATGCGGCAATCGGTCACCGCGGGCAGCGATTCGTATTCCACGCCGACGGCCGCCGCCGCATCCTCGGCGAGGTGGCGCGACTCGGCGACCACCATGGCGATCGCCTCGCCGACAAAGCACACCTCCCTGGGGGCGAGTACGAACGGCGTGATGTCGGGCGGCAGCGTCGTGCTCGGAAATCCGAGCGGCATGCGCAGGCCCGTCAGCCCGGCGGCAATGTCTGCTGCCGCATACACCGCCACCACGCCGGGCATGGCGCGCGCGGCCGTGCAATCGATGGAGACGATGCGCGCATGCGCGTGCGGGCTGCGCACGAAGGCCGCCTCGGCCGCTCCGACGAGCGGCACATCGTCGAGGAAACGGCCGGCGCCGCGCAGCAGCGCCGGATCCTCGATGCGCCGGGCGCGCTGGCCGATCACGCGCGGCTGGTTGGCCGCGGGAGCCGCCGCGGCACCAACCTTCGAACCAACCTGCGAACCAACCCTCGAACTAACCTGCGGCCCGAGTTGCGGGTCGGTGCTCATGCACCGCTTCCGGCTTTGCCGGCCTGGGTCCGCGCCACGCATTCCAGCGCCGCGGCCACGATGTTCTGGTAGCCGGTGCAGCGGCACAGGTGGCCGGACAGCGCTTCGCGTATCGCCTGCTCGTCTGCCTGCGGCTGGTCGCGCAGCAGTTCGGTCAGGGTCATCAGCACCCCGGGGGTGCAGAAGCCGCACTGCAGGCCGTGCTTGTCCCAGAAGGCCTGCTGCAGCGGGTTGAGGGGGCCATCCCCTGCCAGACCTTCGACCGTGTCGATGTGCTCGCCGTCGGCCTGCACCGCCAGCATCAGGCAGCTGCGCGCGGTCTGTCCGCCGACCAGCACCGTGCAGGCGCCGCACACGCCGTGCTCGCAGCCCAGATGGGTCCCGGTGAGGCCGAGTTGGTGGCGCAGGAAATCTGCCAGGCTGACGCGCGACTCGACGGTGCGCGTGTATTCGCTGCCGTTGACGGTGACACTGATGCTGCGCATATCCGTGCTCAAGATCGAACTCCCGTATCGATTCCCGCGTTGATTCCCGCATTCATTCCCGCATTCATTCCATTGGTTCGCGAACAGGCCAGCTCGAGCGCGCGCCGCGCCAGGGTCACCGCCAGCCGCTGGCGATACCAGGCCGGATAGATGGGATCCTCGAGCGCATCGATATCAGCGCACAGCCGCGCCGCATCGGCGAGGCGCGCGGCGTCCGGTTTTTCGCCGGTGAGCAGCGCTTCGGCGGCGCGCATGCGCAGCGGCGCCGGACCGACACCGCCCAGCGTCAGCGAGGCGCGCCGCACGCGCCCGTCCCCGGCAAGTTCGAGCAACGCCGCGGCGGACACGACTGCAAAATCGCCATGCCGCCGGGCGAACTCCAGGAACGCCCAGCCGTGTCCCGCAGCCCAGGGCTTGACGCGGACCTCGGCCAGCATCTCGTCGGGCTTGAGCGACGTGGTCATGTAGCCCTCGGGAAAATCGGCCATGGCGATCGAGCGACTGCCTTGCGCGCTGTCGATGCGCAACGTCGCGTCCATCGCCATCGCGACCGACGGCAGTTCGGCCGAGGGATCGAGGTGGCACAGGCTTCCGCCCAGGGTGCCGCGATTGCGCGTCTGGCGGTGGCCCACCGAGCGGATCGCCTCCGCCATCAGCGGCAGGCGTGCGGCCACCAGCGGCGAAAATTCGATCTCGCGCTGGCGCGTCATGCCGCCGATCGCAAGCTCGCCCGCCTCCTCGCGGATGTAGGCAAGGCCCTGGACGCGATTGAGGTCAATCACGTGCTCGGGCGCAGTAAGACGCATGTTGAGCATGGGCATCAACGACTGGCCACCGGCCAGCAGCCTTGCATTGGGCTTGGCGGCGAGCAGAGCGAGCACTTCCGGCGCCGACTTCGGCGCCCAGTAGATAAACGGTGGCGGTTTCATGGGTGGCTATGCCTTTTCATGTTGGCTCATCTCGATACTCCATTGCACTTTTCATGCTGGACACATTCAGTCACGCGCGCGCTGGAATCCAGCATCGCCTGGTAAAAACCACAGGGCGCGAACGCGGACAGATCGTACCCGCATGTCGTTCCGACCGGATCAAGCCGGTCTGCCGATCAATTCCAGCGCCTCGGCGACATTGACGATACGAATTACCCGGTAGGTCTTGAGCGTCAGCAGATCGCGATCGCCCGTTACAAGCAACTCGGCGTCAGCAGCAATCGCCGAAGCAATTACGTGGTGATCATTGGGATCGCGTAACACCAGGGTCGGCAACGCAGTGACGACGACTACCACGGCGCGATCGCGATATTTTCGAACGATTTCGCCTGCGGAAGTTCGATGCTCGACAAGCTTCGCCGAAAACTTTGCACGGTTGAGAGTTCTGCCAAGTTCCTCAAGCAAAGTGTCACTGGTCGTTAGATCGATTGCTCCTTCGCTGGCAAGTTCCAGCAGCTTCTTTGGCATTCCACCCCACAGTAGCGCCGAGACCACGACGTTGGTATCAAGGACGACGCGCACGCTCGTTGCGCATCTCCTCGCGCACCGCTTTGACTTCCGCGTTGAGTTCTTCTTCGCTCATGGGTGGAATACTCGCCGTCTGGAGCCGATCCGCAATTTCGAGGAGCCTGCGCCCGGCTTCGCGCTTAAGCGCTTCACGCAGCGCGCGCTCTACGCCCTCGGAATTGAGCAATCCTGCCTCCTGTGCCTTGCGCGCCAACTCGTCGGGCAATGTGACAGTCAATTCGGCCATGGTGATTCCATTCGCATGGAATTATTCTACGCTTTTCAAATCAGCCTGGACCACTTCCAGCTTCGCTCCAGTTGTTCAGGATCCACAGCGTTTTCGCCGCGCATCGATATCCGCGCCGATCTCGGCGATGTTCTCTTCGGCAACGCCAAGCTTTTTTGCCACCCGCCTGAAGCCGCGCGTCGCGGCGAGCACCTGCTCCAGGATGTCTTCTGCGCGCTTCACGCCCCAATTGCCGGCGATCTCCAGCAACTCCGCGCGCGTCGGCGAGCGCTGCCCGTACAGGAACGCGAGCGCGTGCTCGACCCGTTCGCCGATATCGGGCACCAGATCGAATGCGGGCGAGAGCCGAAAGCCCCGGCCATCCTGGAGCATCCAGAAGTTCTTCAGGTGATCGTCGGTGTTGCCGATCACGGCGTTGAATACCATGTGGCGATAGAAATTGTCCGTGTCTTCCTGCGGCGCGGCGGAGTGCTTCCTGATCGCGCTAGCGGCCTCGCCGTAACTCAGGGCGTAGAGGCCTGGACGCTCCTTGCAAAGCGTCTTCAAGCTCACCATGTGGCGGCGGCCGCCCGCCTGGGTGATATCGAAACGGCGCACCAGCAGCACCCGCTTCCTGCCCGCCTTGGCGAGGCGCGTCTGCGGAACGACCAGCCCCGCTGCGCCGGCGATCTCCATCGCTGCCGCCTCCAGCCCGACCACGTCGAATCGGCCGTCGCGATTGCGGCTCGGAAATTTGGCGATCCATTCGCCGTCGTCGGTCGCGACCAGCGCCTTCGGGCGTGCGCCGCCCGGTGTGCTGCCGGCTTCCAGGAGCCGGCGCAGCTTCGAGCGATCATCGAGCTTGCCCGCCTCGAAGCGCGCAGCAGCCGCTACGAGTTCTTCGAGGTGCACAGCGGAAACCGTGTTACGCCGCGGCTCAGGCTCGCCATGCTCGGAGTAGGAAAGCGCGCCCAGCCCGTCGGCGCCGATCTCCCGGAGTAGATACGGCTCGCCCTGCTCGCGCCGCGGAAGCCTGCGGTCGAAGACAAGCAGGCGCCGCCCCCAATCGTCGGGAAGACTATCCTCGAACACGGCGAGCGGAGGATAAAGATTGGTGGATCGGTACCGGACGCGCCCCGAGACCAGGCGCAGCGATTCGGGATCGAGGTCAAAGGCCTGCGGATGCGCGAGCCAGTTTTCCGAATACTCGAACTCCGACTCGTAGCGGCCATGGGCATCCGGATCGCCGAAGGCCAGGTCGCCCGCGTGAACGCGGATTCCCTGCGCAAGCATCGCCCAGACACGCAGCGCGATCAACTGCGCGCCCTGCGTTTCGCATAAGCCCGCTTGCGCTGCGGCCGTTCGGCTTGTCGAGCACGGTCGAGGAGGCTCGCTCGTTGCGCCAGCACACCGGCGAGATCCTCCAGCCGGTGGAGTGCCCAAAGCGCGTTGATCCACGTGCCAACCTGCACCGTGGGCGTACCGCGCTCCATGTCGCGCAGGGTGGGCACCGAGACGCCGAGGCGCGCCGCGAATACGGCCATCGTCTGATTACCGGCGATTCTCGCCGCGCGAAGGCGGCGACCGAGGTTGGCGAGTGCATCGGTCGATTCATTTATAGAAACCATGGTTTCTATATTAGGCTGATTTGCACTAATCAGCGAATCATACTTTACTTATTGAAATACTCGTAGCGGCAAAGCCCCCTCGCGCAAACAGACGGTCAGATCTTGCTCAGGTCGAACGTGGAGGACGCGAACAGGTCTTCCAGCATCAGCCTGCTCGCCGACAGGCCCTGTTCGTGGTGGTAGCGCGTAAAAGTCTCCAGGACCTTCCGGTTGGGCTCGATGCCATAGGCCCAGTAATCCTCGCCCATCAGTTTCTTCGCCCGATCGAATTCCGACACTCCCCAGGGCAGGCTGTTGTACAGGTGGCCGATCTGGCCAAGCTCGTGCCAGCACAGATTCTTCGCGCGGATGAACGCCTTCAGCACGTTCACCGCCAGCCAGGGATGGCGCTCGAGCAGTGACCGGCGGATGCCGATGACGTGCATGATGGGGAAGATGCCGGTGCGGCCGAAATAGGCTTCCTCGGCGCTGCGGAAATCGGGAAACATCCGCCCGACGTTGGGTGCACCGCGCACGAAGCACGAGGGGGCGCGCGCGCCAATGACGGCGTCGAGTTCGCCCGTTTCCAGCATCTGCGACAAAGTGCGGTCATGCGGGATCTGCTTGAGTTCCACCTCGGGCGGAAGATTGAGCGGCGCACGCTCTTCCCGGCCGGGTTCCTCTATTCCGCCGCGGCGCCAGCGGATGTCGCCGGGCGCGACGCCGTACTCGTCCTGCAGCACGCCGCGTATCCAGACGTTGGCCGTGATCTGGTACTCGGGGAGCCCGACCAGCTTGCCCTTCAGATCACGCGGACTGGCGATGCCGCGGTCGGTGCGTATGTAAATGCCGGAATGGCGAAAGAGCCGCGAAACGAAGGCCGGGATGCCGACGTAACTGTGGTCGCCGCGGGCCGTCATCACGCAGTGGCTGGAGAGCGAAAGTTCGCTCACGTCGAACTCCTGATATTTGAAGGCGCGATGAAACGCCTCCTCGGGTTCGAGCGCGGTCGCAAGAGTATCGCAGCCCTCTATGGTGACGCGTCCGTCGAACAACGCGCGGCAGCGGTCGTAATCGCAACAGGCAAGGCTTATGGCAAGTTTGCTCACGGGAAATCCTGACAGACCAGAGTGGATGAAAGTGGGGCGCGGGTGTCTCTTGCGCCTATTTGCGCCTATTGTCGCCTGCGATTATTCCGGCTTGATGCCGGCAATCTCGATCGCCTTCCTGAAGCGCTCGACGTCCGCGCGCAGGGTCGCGATCATCTGTTCGCCATTCGAGAGGAACAGGTCCAGGCCGGCCGCGTTCAGCCGCTGCTTCAGATCGGGGAGCGCCGTCACCGTTTTCAGGTCGGCTTCGATTTTCGAGCGAATCTCGCGCGGCACGCCGGCCGGCGACATGAATCCGTAGTAGTTCTCCACGCCGAAATCCTTCAGCTCGGGCAGGCCGGATTCGCGCATGGTGGGAAATTCGGACGAAGAGGGAGAACGCTCGGCCGTGGTGAGCGCGATGACCTTGAGCTTGCCCGCCCGCGCATGCGGCAGCACCGCGGCGAGCGATGCCACCACGATGTCGACCTGGCCGGCAACGGCATCGACCACGGCAGGGGTGCAGCCGCGGTGCGGGATGTGCACGGCGAAGGTCCTGGTCGCGTACTTGTACAGTTCCATGGCGAAGTGGTGCGCCGTGGCGACGCCGCAGGTCGCGTAGGACAGCTTGCCCGGCTGCGAGCGCAGCAGCGCGGTGAACTGGCCAAGATTGTTTTCCTTCACGCGCGGATTGACCGCAATCACCATGGGCGTGGACGTGGTGAGGCCCAGGCCGGCAAAATCCCGCGTCAGGTCGAACGGCAGCTTGGGGTACAGCGCCACATTGATGGCGTGCGTATTGCTCGCCAGCAGCAGCGTGTAGCCATCGGGCGCCGCGCGGTACACGGCTTCCACGCCGATATTGCCGCCCGCGCCGATGCGGTTCTCCACGATCACCTGCTGCTTCCACAGATCCGTGAGCTTGTCGCCTATCATGCGCGCGGTGATGTCCGCGGCGCCGCCGGTGGTGAAGGTCACGATGAGCCTGACCGGCCGGGCCGGCCAGACTTGCGCCTGTGCAACGCCGGCCGAGACGAAGCACAGCATCGCGGCGGCAATGACAGGAAGCAATCGATGCGTCATGGCGTTTTCCCTGGTGTTCAGTTGCGTTGCGGACCGCTGTCTAAAGAATCAAGGGGATCAAGCCGATCGAGGCGCCAAGGCGCAGGATCGCCGCCGCGCCCACCGCTGTGGCGCCCTCTCCAGTGCGCGCGAGTACGCACGCCTGCGGCTGCTACATCGTGACCCTGGGTTCGCTCACGCCCGGCTTGCCTTTGAGGCTGTCGGCCAGCGCCTGCGCCTCGGCTTTGGAGGACAGATTGGTGAGGCGGACATTGTAGAGCTTCTTGTTGTCCACCTCTGCCGGCTGGATCTTGACTGCATAGCCTGCGGCGCGGAAGTCGTCGTACAGCTTGAGCGCGCCCTCCTGTGTATCAACGCTCGCCAGCACCACTTTCCATTTTCCGCCGATGCGCGCGGCGCCGCGTCCGGCGGCGATGTCGGTTTCAGTGGCCCATTGCCTCAGCTGGGCCGGATCCACCGGTGCAATCGGCAGCGGCATACCCACGCGCGGGGCGATATAAAAAGACAGCGGCTGATCCATGACGATGGCAGCGTCCTGGCCGCGCTGCACCTCCACCTTTCCCTCGATCAGGCAGACGATGTCCCGGTCGCCCGCGGCCTTGCCCCACACGTCGGTGCCGCGTATGCCGGCCGTGACGGTAGCGACGGTGATATTGATGTCGCGTTTGATGGTCCGGTTTCTCGTGATCGCCTGCGTAGTAAAGCGGAATGCGCCCTCGGCGACGTTCAGCGCCGCGGCGAACAGTCTGTTCGACTGGCTCATGTTGTCCAGTCTGAGCCAGCCATTCTCCCCCAACTTGACGAAGCTGCCGTCGGCGGTGCGCAGCAACAGCCGCGAGTTCGGCCCGGTCTTCAGGTCATCGCGGTCGCGCAGTTCCATGCCCGGCTCGAGCGGTATGCGCGCGCCGTTGCGTTCCACCCACGCCGGCATCTGCACCGCTTCCACGACGGCGTTCGGCGCGGCCAGTGCCGGCGCGGCACAGCTGGCTGCGAGAATCGTCAGGAGTGCCGTCCCCCGGGTGAGTGCGGCGAGCTTCGTCTGGACTGGCTGCATGCTTTCCTCCACTTGTTATATTCGCCCATCAGGCGTTATTCGCCCATCAGGCGTGGGACCGGTTGCACCATTCGCCGGGGCGCCCTCACCGGCCCGGCCCGATTCGGCCGGGCATACCCCTGCGGTTATAATCCACGGCTTTTCGCACTACGCTCCGCGCCCTGCCGCACCTACGCACGCAGGCGCATCCGACCAAGCTTACTCCAGGACGCGCCAGAACCCCATGCAGCCTTTGTACCACCCCGATCAGATCGAACACGAAGCGCGGGAATACTGGGATAGCACCCGCGCTTTTCACGCTGTTGAGCCCGCGCCGGGGGAAAGCACGCGTCCGAAATTCTATTGCCTGTCCATGTTCCCGTATCCCTCGGGCAAGCTCCACATGGGACACGTGCGAAACTATACCATCGGCGACGTCATGACCCGCTTTCACCGCATGCGGGGTTACAACGTGCTGCAGCCGATGGGCTGGGACGCGTTCGGCCTGCCCGCGGAAAACGCGGCCATCGCAAACAACGTGCCGCCGGCGAAGTGGACCTACGACAACATCGCCTACATGAAGAAGCAGTTGCAGGCGCTCGGTTTCGCCATCGACTGGGATCGCGAAATCGCCACCTGCCGGCCCGACTATTACCGGTGGAACCAGTGGCTGTTTCTGCGTCTGCTGGAGAAGGGCCTGGTCTACAGGAAGACCGGCGTGGTGAACTGGGATCCGGTCGACCAGACCGTGCTCGCCAACGAGCAGGTGATAGACGGGCGCGGCTGGCGCACCGGCGCGCTCGTGGAAAAGCGCGAGATACCGATGTACTACATGCGCATCACCGCCTACGCCGATGAATTGCTCGCGGCGCTGGACACCCTGCCCGGCTGGCCGGAGCGGGTGAAGGTGATGCAGGCCAACTGGATCGGCAAGAGTCACGGCGTCAATATCGCCTTTCCCTATGAACTCGCCACAGGCGTCACCACGCTCCCCTCTGCCGCCGGGAGAGGATTGGACTTGCCTCCCTCTCCTTCCGGGAGAGGATTGGATTTGCCTCCCTCTGCCTCCGGGAGAGGATTGGATTTGCCTCCCTCTCCTTCCGAGAGCGGATTGGGTTTGCCTCCCTCTCCCTCCGGGAGAGGATTGGATTTGCCTCCCTCTCCCTCCGGGGGAGGATTGGATTTGCCTCCCTCTCCCTCCGGGAGAGGATTGGATTTGCCTCCCTCTCCCTCCGGGAGAGGATTGGATTTGCCTCCCTCTCCCTCCGGGAGAGGATTGGATTTGCCTCCCTCTCCCTCCGGGAGAGGATTGGATTTGCCTCCCTCTCCCTCCGGGAGAGG
>SHXF01000064.1 GCA_009693435.1 Betaproteobacteria bacterium
GAGTGGTAGACATGGCGCGTCGCGCCGCAGGCGTCGCAGGTTTGCACGTGTCCGCCCAAGGCGGCGGTGCGACACGCGAGAATCGCGCGCCACACCTTCGCCTTGGCACCTGACAAGGGATGGGCCGCCAGAAAAGCCGGCCCGTGACGGCGCAGCACCTCGGCCAAGCCCTTGCCGCGGGCGCAATCAACCACGTCGGCGCGCTTACTGGGGCAGCGGGTCGAGCAAGTCCAGCGGCGAAGTGGTGCCGGTCACCCGAGCACGTGCCAGATGCACGCTACGGCGTGCCTGACAGTGCGGCTGTTCCAGCGTAGGTATATTAATTTTTGACGAAAATGTCCCGTGGAATACCGCCGTTATCGGATTTGTTCTCATAATTCTTCATAAATCTCAGGAATTGGCACGCCCGGAGCATCGCCCCAGCGCCTGTCGATCAGTTGCACGCCGATCGGCAGCCCGTCATGTGTCGGTTTCTGTGGCAACGCGCTTGCG
The DNA here is from genome assembly GCA_009693435.1 of Betaproteobacteria bacterium. Next base: position 493 of record SHXF01000064.1, read on the forward strand.
TGTGGTGTTGCACCACGCTTCGACTCGACCGCTTTGACGGGGAAGGAACGCATCGCGGTCATGCACTGCCCGAATTGACGCGCCATCGTAGGGCGCGGATTCATCGCGCCATGGTCGCGGGAAAACCACCAGTATTCGGCGCGCTGAAGCTGCGCCCTACGGCTGCGCCCTGCGGTAATCTTGGTTCGATTCGGTAATTGGTCTAGTCGAGCTTTATGCCGGTCGCCTTGATGATGGGCGTCCAGCGCGCGGTTTCCTTGCGCATGAAGTCGGCGAATTCGGCGGGCGCGCTGCTCGCCGGCTCCAGACCGGCGGCAAGCACTTTTTCGCGCACGTCGGCAAAGGTGTAGATGCGCACGATCTCCTGATGCAGCTTGCCGAGGATGTCGGCCGGCGTGCCGGCTGGCGCCACCATGCCGAGCCACACGGCTACGTCGAAACCGGGAATGTTGGCTTCGGTGGCAAACGGCGGCGTGCCGGGCAGCGCCGCGATCGGGCACGAGCCGGTGGTGGCGAGCACCCGGAACTTGCCGCTCTTCACATGCGGCACGCTGGAGGTGACGCCGTCGATGATGAAATTGACGTCGTTCGACAGCAGGCCCTGCACCGTGCCCGGGCTGCCCTTGTAGGGCACGTACACGATGTCTATGCCCGCCTGCCGCCGGATCAGCTCGCCGATCAGCTGCGTGGCGACCGTGCCGCCGCCGAAGTTGAGCTTGCCTGGATTGGCTCGCGCCTGTTGCAGCAGGTCCTGTATGGATTTGGGGCCTTTGACGGCATCGGTGACGACGATCACCGGGGAAGTGGCGACCAGCGAAATCGGTGCGAAGTCCTTGACCGGGTCGTAGGGTAGCTTGCTGATCAGTGTCTGGTTCATGACCAGCGTGGAGTCGATCGCCATCAGCAGCGTGTAGCCGTCGGGGGCGGCCTTGGCGACCGCTTCGGCCGCGAGGATGGTATTGGCGCCGGGACGATTCTCGACCAGCACCGGCTGCTTCCAGCCCTCGCTCATCTTCTGGCCGAGGATGCGCGCGAGCACGTCGGTGGGTCCGCCGGCGGGGAAGGGGATCACCATGCGGATGGAGCGCGTCGGATAAGCCTGCGCGGTTTGCGCAAACGCCTGGCCCGTGCAGGTCACGAACAGCGACGCCAGAACTACCGTCGTTGCGCTAAAACTTTTCATGATGTCTCCTCCCGGGTTTGTCGATTGGGGTGAGCATAGCGAACCCCAACGTCGGTGCATGCTACGGCACATCGTTGGGGTGCGCTGCGCTTACCCCAACCTGGGCCGCTACGCGAGTACGCGACGTCGTCGGGGTGCGCTGCGCTCACCCCATCCTACGAATCTCACCCGCATCTATGCATCTACGAATCGCCACCCGTCGCCGGCACTTCGACGTTCGCCAGCAGATCGTCGACGATGCCGTGAAAGCGCGCCCAGGGCGCCTCGCGGTCGCTCTGGTTGCGCACCACGATGGAATTGCCGGCGTAGAACTTCTCGTACAGCATGTGGCGCCCGGCGAACTCGCTGCCGACGAGATCCCACACCAGCTTGTACAGCTTCAGCCGGTCGACCGCCGCGAGCGAGGGCGTTTTCCACCAGCGCTCGAAGCGGTCCTTCAACAGCGGGTTCGACAGCACGTCGATGCTGGCCGGCATCTGCAACACCGTGCCGCCGACCAGGGTGCGCATGATCTCGACGATCTCGCTGTGCGTTTCCTGGCACCAGTTGAGCGCGGCGTACATGTAGCGCCGGTTGTAGCAGGCATAGCCTTCGGGCCACGCTTCCCAGGCTTCGATCTGGCCGTTCACCATGCCGCCGATGGTCGCCTCCAGCGCCGCCAGCCGGCCCAGCGTCTCGCGCACACCGGCAATGCGGCTGATGCCGTTCGCTTCGCACAATCGGCTGGCCAAGCCGGTGATGAGGCCCATCTTGGCCCAGAAGCGCACGTTTGACTGGTGATTGGCATAGACGTTGGCCGGCGTCTGGATGTAGATGCCGCGCGACATCGCGCCGTTGTTGTGCACGAACACCCGCTCCCAGGGCACCTTCACCCGGTCGCACAGCATCACGCTGTCGGTCTCGTCGTAACGATAGCTCAACGGATAATCGGCCTCGTGGCGTACCCCGCGCTCGTAGGGCTCGCGCGACCAGAACGACATGCCGGGCGTATTGATCGGCAGGGCGCAGGTGATGCTCTCCGCCTTGAACTTGTCTTCTATGGGGGTGAGGTTGCCGATCCAGACTTCGTCGGCGAAGACGCCGCCGGTGGCGAGCATCTTCATGCCCGAGATGAATACGCCGCCGTCGTCTTCGTCCACGACCCGCAGGCTCGGATCGTCCCGTTCCTGCCCGGGGAACAACTGCGCGTCGCGCAGCCCGGTCGGCGGAATGGTGGCGAAGCACAGGTGTATGTCGTTGTTGCGCGCGTACTCGTAGTAGCGCAGCAGGTTCTCGCCGAAACCCTGCTGCACCTGGTCGAGCACCGATGCGTTCATCGCCAGACCCGTAACCATGCCGGCAACGTGATCCGGCGAGCGGCCAAACAGGCCGTAGGTGTTGTCGGCAATCGCCTTCAGCGCGTGCGTGCGCCGCGCCAGGTCGTCGCGGTTACGGCAGCGCAGCCAGTAGAGGCTGTAGCGCTCCGCGTCCGGCGCGTCGCTCTCGGCAAAGGAAAACAAATCGCGTTGCGACGGATCCGCTTTCAGGTCGAACAGGCCGGCGATGGTTTGCGCGCCATGGCGAAACGCGGGATGAGTCGTGACATCGTCGATTTTTTCCGCGCCCACGTAAATCACGCGCCCGTCCCGCAGGCGTTCCAGCTTTTGCGCTCCGTTCAACAGCATGCTGCGGTTTCCTTTCCGCGCTGCGGAGGGCTATTCCAGTGTGTGCTATTCGACCTTCAATCCGATGTCGCGGATGACCTTGCCCCATTTCGCCGTTTCCGAGCGGATGTGGGCGGCCAGGTCCTCGGGCGTGCCGGCCGTGGGTTCGATGCCTGTGGCGGCCAGGCGTTCGCGGGTGTCGGGCAGTTTCATGATGCGACTCAACTCACTGTTCAGCTTGAGCACGACGTCGCGCGGCGTGCCGGCCGGCACCACGATCGATTGCCACACCGACACGTCGTAGCCCGGCAGAGTCTCGGAAATGCTCGGGATCTCCGGTGCCGTCGCCAGGCGCTTTGCGCCCATCACGCCGAGAATTTTCACCTTGCCCTGGCGCCAGTGCGGCAGCACCGTCGCCGCGCCTTCGAACGAGAGCGGTATCTCGCCCGCGATCACGGCGATGCTGCTGGTATTGCCGCCCTTGTAGAACACCGGGGTCATCTTGATGCCGGCCATGCTGCCGAGCAGTTCGCCGCCGACGTGCATGGTGAGGATGCCGGTGCCGAAATTCAGCGATCCCGGCGGCCGCGATTTCGCCAACGCGATCAGCTCGCCGATGTTACTCGCGGGGAAGGAGGGATGGGCCACCAGCACCGCCGGCACGATGGCAATCAACGACACCGGCGCGAAGTCCTTGATGGGATCGTAGGGGAGCTTGGTGTACATCGCTGGATTCATGGTCAGGGTGGAGTCGATGGCCATGAGGATCGTATAGCCGTCGGGCGCCGCCTTCGCGCCCATCTCGGCGGCGATGATGGTGTTGGCGCCGGGCCGGTTGTCGACGATCACCTGCTGGCCGAATCCCTCGCTCATTCGCTGGGCGATGATGCGCGCGAGGATGTCGGCCGGCCCGCCGGGCGGGAAAGGCACGAGCAGGCGGATCGCTCGGGTGGGGTATTGCTGGGCCAGGGCGGTGCCGCCTGCCGTGGCGAGGGCGAGCAGCATGGCACAGAGACAGCGCGGAACGAATTTCATGGTGTTTCCTCCTTGATGAAGTGAAGCGATGGATCAGTGCGTTGAGAGCAGGCTGCCGAAACCCTGCACCTTGTCGGCTATGCCGAGCTTTCGCAGGCAATGCCACGCCGCCGCGGTGTTGCTGGTGACGACGGGACGGCCGAGTTCGCGCTCCAGGTCTTCGGCGACGTCGGCGGCGCGCACCGTGGTGCAGCTCATCAGGTAGGCGTCGGCGCTGTCATCGCGATGTTCCTTCGCGAACGCTATCCAGCGCTCGGGGGTCACGCCCATCATCGCGTTGGCGTCGACGCAGTCCAGTCCCGCCAGGCCGATGATGTCGAAGCCGAAGGCGCGCAGGAAAGTCGCCTCGCGCTCGTTGATGTGCTGCTGGTAGGGGGAGATCATCACGATGCGTTTCGCCGCGAAGGCGCGCAGCGCCGCCACGATGGCCCCGGAGGTGGCCGCCACCGGCTTGCCGCTGGCGCGCCCGATACGCTCGATGATCGATTTCTCCAGCGACTCGCTGTGGGTGGATACCGCGGTGCAGTGAAACAGCACCAGGTCCGCGCCGGCGTCCGTCACCAGCCCGGCGGCGGCCTCCACGCCTTCGGCGACGCTGAGCAATTCCTTTTCCGAACTGCCGGTGAGGCGGATGCGCGTGGTGTGCACCGACACGCCCTTGGGCATCATCGCGTGGAACTGCGGTTCCGCCGCCTGGTTGCCCGATGCGAGCAGCATGCCGATGCGGGCGCGCTCGCCGTAATTGCTGGGTGTCATGCTGATCCTCCCTTTCGTTGGCCTGCCGGCTTGTCTGGCTTGCCTGGCCTAGGCCGCTTTGGACAACGCTGAACCCAGGCGCAGCGAACTCTTTTCCAGGTGCTTCTTCAGCTCCGCCCACAGCCCGGCCAGTGCCGCGGCGTCGGTGGTCTTGCCCTCGGTGCGCCGCTTTTCCATGGCGCGCCATAGCCGGCCGCGCGCTTCGTAGCGCAGTGGCTGCGGCAGCGAGAAGAGCAACGCGCTGAACGCTGCGCTGACTGGCGCATTCCACAGTTGCTCGTAACGATCGCGCGCTTCGCCCAGGGTATGCAGGGCGGGCGACGCGGCGCGCGGGCGCGAGCCGCGCAGCTTCGCGGTGGCGGGCGCGTCCAGCGTGCCGTTGCGCACCACCACGCCATAATCGCGCTCCGCGCCGGCGATACTGACAAAACCGTTCAACACATCGTCCAGCACGCGGTGCGCGTCGCGCCCGAGCGGATCGCCGTAGCCGCCGCCGCCTGCCGTCGACAATCGCACCGTGTCGCCGATGGTGGCGCGCAGCGCATCGGCCTTGGCGATCACCTCGAAGCGCTCGGCCCCGGCGCGCTTCACTTCGATCAGTCCGTTGGCGCCGCACCCGCCGCCCAGCAAGCCCCAGGGCTGGAAGCGCAGCCGCTCCATGCCACGGGCGATGATGACGCAGTCAGGCGCCAGCACTTCGAACTCGAACACGATGCCGCAGCCGCCGCGGAACTCGCCCGCACCGGCGGAGTCGGCGCGCAGTGCGTACTGCAGCACGCGCGTGGAGGACTTGCTCTCCACCGCCTCCAGCGGATTGTTGCGCAGGTTCGCGATGTCCACCACGTCGCGCGCGTGCAGTCCGTCGGCCATGACGCAGCCGCCGGTGCCGCCGGAGAGCGGTTCCAGCACGTTGACTTCCACGCCGCGCCCGCTCGCGCTCGGCTCGGCGAAGACGATGGGCACGATGGTGCCCGACCCCGCCGCCGGTATGTACTCCGGCAGCGCCTGGGCGAGAGCCCCCATCACCGCGTCCTGCAGGCGCACGCCCATGGTGGTCCGCAGGCCGATCGCCGCCGGGAACACGCAGTTCACCACCGAGCCCTCGGGCGCCGTTACCGACACCGGGCGCATCATGCCGGCGTTGAACGGCATGTCCGGCTCCATGGTCATGAACACCGATATCAGCTTGTAGATGAGCCAGGGGTGCGGCTTGCCGGCCGAGTAGAGATTGAACGCCGATTTCAGCTGCGGATCGGTGCCGGTGAAATCGAAGTGCATGGCGTCGCCTTTGACCGTGATCGCCACGGCGAGCCGCACCGGCACTTCGCTCGCGACATCGTCGTCCAGGTAGTCGTGGAAGCGGTAGGTGCCCTCCGGAATGCGGCGTATCACCGCGCGCGCCCGGGTTTCGCTGTAGGCGAGGCAGTCATCCATCGCCGACTGAAAATCCGCGAGGCCATAGCGCTCGATCAGCTCGTGCACGCGGCGCTCGCCCACCCGCAGCGCCGTGATCATGGCGCGCAGGTCGCCCCAGTTGTCGGCCGGCACGCGCACGTTGTTCATGATCAGTTTCAGCACGTCGTCGTTCGGCACGTCTTTCCTGTACAGCTTGATCGGCGGTATGCGTATGCCTTCCTGGAACACTTCGTAATTGGAGGGCGTGAGGCTGCCTGCGACATTGCCGCCGACATCGGTGGAATGCACGTAAGCGAAGGTGAAGCACACCAGCTTGCCCTGGTGGAACACCGGGCGGAACAGGTTTACGTCGGGCAGGTGCGAGGACAATGCCCCCGAGGTGTAGGGATCGTTGGTGATGACGATGTCGCCCTCGTCGTAGCTGTCGAAGCTGCGAAATGCGTCCGCCATGTCCAGGTTGATGAACATGGTGATGCCTATGCCCTTGGGGTAGCCGAAGATCTCCCCCGCGGGCGTGACCAGCGCCACGCCCAGGTCGGCGGTTTCATTGACGAAGGCGGTGTAGCCGGTGCGCTGCACCGAGTAGCCCATTTCCTCGGCCACCGAGCGGAAGCGCTGCATCAGCATTTCGAGCACGATCGGATTGGTTTTCATGGAATGCTCCGCTGGTTTGCATTGGGTCGGAATTGAATGATGCCGTTACTCCCGGCGGGAGTGTGGCATCCCTTTCGGAATTCTTTCGGCGCGGCAGCGACGCCGGCTTGACCCCCTTCTCCCGCCGGGAGAAGGGCAGGGGATGAGGGGAAGCGCGTGACACCGTCCCGAATCTTCCCTCACCCGCTGTCCCTCTCTGCGTGGGGGAGAGGGAAGCGCCATCGAGGCTCTCCAGGCTGAGGGGCAGCGACGCCGGCTTGACCCCCTTCTCCCGCCGGGAGAAGGGCAGGGGATGAGGGGAAGCGGGTGACGCCGTTCCGAATCTTCCCTCACCCGCTGTCCCTCTCCGTGGGGAGGGGGAAGCGCCATCGAGGCGCTCCCGGCTGAGGGGCAGTGACGCCGGCTTGACCCCCTTCTCCCGCCGGGAGAAGGGCAGGGGATGAGGGGAAGCGCGCGGCGCCGTCCCGAATCTTCCCTCACCCTCTGTCCCTCTCTGCGGGGGAGTGGGAAGCGCCATCCGGGCGCTGCCGGCTGAGGGGCAGTGACGCCGGCTTGACTCCCTTCTCCCGCCGGGAGAAGGGCAGGGGATGAGGGTAAGCGCGTGACACCGTCCCGAATCTTCCCTCACCCTCAGTCCCTCTCCGTGGAGGAGAGGGACGCGCCGTCCAGGCTCTCCAGGCTGAGGGGCAGTGACGCCGGCTTGACTCCCTTCTCCCGCCGGGAGAAGGGCAGGGGATGAGGGGAAGCGCGTGACGCCGTCCCGAATCTTCCCTCACCCTCTGTCCCTCTCTGCGGGGGAGTGGGAAGCGCCATCCGGGCTCTCCCGGCTGAGGATGAGCACGCCGTAATCATCGGTGATCGCTACAAAGCCGGGCGCGACCACGGTGGTAGTGTCGAACTGCTCGACGATGGCCGGTCCGGCGATGCGCTGGCCGGCAAATAGCCCGGTCCGCTCGTACAGCTTCGCTTCATGGTGCGCGCCGTTGTACCAGATCCGCCGCGTGCCTTTGGCCTGCGGCTCGCCTTCGCCTTTGGCCAGCCGCTTCAGCGTCAGCGCAGGCGTCTTGCCCGACACCCGCACCCGCAGGTTCACCAGGTCGATGCGCGCCTTGCGGTCGCTGTTGCGGTACAGCGCCTCATAGGTATCGTGAAAGCGCGCGGCTACGGCTTGCGGATCCAGAGTGCCGCTGTCGCCCGGCAGTTCCACTTCGATATCGAACGCTTGCCCGTAATAGCGCGCGTCTATGGAGCGGCGGATGACGATATTGTCCATCACCGGATTTTCCGCGGCCAGCCAGGCGCGGCCCGTGGCTTCGAGTTCGGCGAAGCCCGCCCGTATCGCCTCGGCGGGCGTCTTCGCCAGGTCGCCACGCAGGCTCTTGATGTAATCGTTCTTCACATCCGCGATGGCCGCGCCGAGGGCGCAGGTGGTGCCCGGATTGGGCGGTACCACGATGCGCGGAATGATGATCTCCTCGGCCAGCAGGCAGGCGTGCGTCGCGCCGGCGCCGCCAAACGGAATCAGCGCAAAATCGCGCGGATCGACGCCGCGCTTGGTCATCATCGGCAACAGCGCCGTGATCATGTTGGCGGTCGCTATCTTGAGTATCGCCTCGGCCGCTTCCTCCAGGCTCACTTCGAGCCGGTCGGCGATCTTCTTTACCGCGGCTTCGGCGAGCGCGCGCTCGAGCTTCATCGCGCCGCCGAGAAAATTGTCCGGATTGAGGTAGCCGCAGATGATGTAGGCGTCGGTGACCGTGGGTTCGGTATTGCCGTTGCCGTAGGCGGCCGGGCCGGGCATCGCACCCGCGCTTTTCGGCCCGACCTTGAGCAGGCCCACCGGATCGAACCAGGCGATGGAACCGCCGCCCGCGCCGACCGCGAACACGTCCACCGAGGGCATCACCACCGGATAGACACCCACCTTGGCCTCGGTCGAATGCACCGGCTCCCCGTCGCGTATCAAAGACACATCGGCGCTGGTGCCGCCGATGTCGATGGTGACGGCCTCCTGCACGCCGACCAGGCGCGCGATGTAGGCGGCGCCCACCACGCCCGATGCCGGCCCCGAGAGCAAGGTGCGCACCGGCTTGTCCTCGGCGGTGGCGGCCGACATCACCCCGCCATTCGACTGGGTGATGTAGAGCCGGGTGTTCATGCCGATGGCCACGGTGTCCCGCTGCAACCAGCGCAAGTAGCGCGACAGCACCGGCTGCACGTAGGCGTTCAATACCGCCACCATGGCTCGCTCGTATTCGCGCATTTCGGGCCACAGCTCGGTCGAGAGCGACACGTGCCGTCCGGGCAGAACTTCGGCAATCACCGCCGCGGCTTCGCGCTCGTGCGCGGCCGAGACATAGCCGTTGAGGAAGCACACCGCCACGCTGTCGATGTCGCCTGCCGCCAATGTCGCCAACTGCTCGCGCAGCGCTGCGGTGGCAAGCGGCGTGACTTCAGCGCCGTGTCGATCGATGCGACCGGTCACCTCGAGGACTCGCCGCCGCGGCAGCAGGTCGCTCGGGGCCGCCGCGCGCAGATTGAAGGTATCGTGCTTGGCCAGCCGCCCGATTTCCAGTATGTCGCGGTTGCCGGTGCTGACCAGCAGCGCCACCTTCGCGCCGCGGTATTCGAGTATGGCGTTGAGGGCGATCGTCGTTCCGTGCACAAAGCCGTTGATGGCCGCAGGAGTGCTGCCGATGCGGCGCATCAGCTCGGACACGCCCTGCGCCACGGCGCGCGAAGGCGCATCCGGCGTGCTCGCGATCTTGTGGGTGTGGAGCCCGTCGCCGCCTTCCTCTATCAGGGTGAGGTCGGTGAAGGTGCCGCCGATGTCGACGCCGAGTTTGTAGCGTGCTGAGTCAGCCATTGCGTGAGCCTATGCCCGGTGGAGGTCGCCGTCCGTCCGCGTGCCTTCGCGGGACGGACAAGCGTTGAACGGAAAAACGCTGAACGGAAAAACGCAATTGTATCGCCTGATCCGAATGACACAGAATCAAGCAATTCGTGTAGCGATTCGTGTAGGTTGGCGGTTGCGGTTGCGCGGGAGCCGGCATCTATCTAGTATTCATTTTGGATTTCAAAGGAGAGCACCATGGATACCAATCTCGCCAACCGTCAGTGGCCGCGCCCCAGGGCGCGCATCGGACTGATCATCCCCTCGGTCAACACCCTCACCGAGCCGCAGTTTTTCCGTTATGCGCCGCGCGACGTCGAGCTGCACGTGACGCGCAACCGCATCGAGCTGGAGCGCTCGCTCATCGACCAGTTGCCGGCGATACTGGATGCGGCGTCGCTGCTCGCCGACTGCGGGGCGGATCTGATCGTCTATCACTGCACCGGCATGTCCATGGGGTCGGGCAAGGCGCAGGAAGCGCAGATGGTGGAGGCCATCAGGAAGACCACGGGCAAGCCTTCCACCAGCACCGCAACCGCCATCATCAACGCGTTCCGGGTGCTGGGCACGCGCAAGGTGATGTTGGCGACGCCCTACGCGCAGGTCATCAACGACCTGGAGAAGAAGTTCCTGGCCGAGCACGGCATCGAGGTGCTGCGCGATCGCGCGCTCGACCTGCCGATACCCGAGGGCATGTGCGGGGCGACACCCGATGTCTGGATCCAGACCGTGATGGAAATGCGCGACCCGCAGGCCGATGCCTATTTCCTCAGCTGCACCAACATCCAGAGCGTGGACGCCGTCACCGAGCTGGAGCAGCGCCTGGGCAAGCCGGTGGTCACCAGCAACCAGGCCTCGCTGTGGTATGCGCTGCGGCGTTGCGGCATCGAAGATACGATCCCCGGCCTGGGACGATTGATGGGCATGCAACTGCCGTCGGATGCGGCTGCGGACCAGCCGCTCGCGGCGTAGGGTCGTGCAACAACGGGCGCTCGGGCCCGTAGCAGGATCGAGGAGAGCGCATGACCTGGGATGAATCGTACGATGTCGTCATCGCCGGTTCCGGCATGGCCGGCCTGTCGGCCGCGCTGGCTGCTGCGGATCATGGCCTTAAAGCCGTGATTTTCGACAAAGCGGAGAAGGCGGGCGGCGGGTCGTCGTGGTCGAACGGTGGACTGTGGATAGGCAACAATCCCATCGCCCGCCGCGAAGGCATCGCCGACTCGCGCGAGGAGACCCTCAGCTATCTCAAATTCCTCGGCGCCGGGCACGAGGTTGAGGAGAACACGCTCGCCTACATGGAAGGCACGCTGGCGGCGCTCGATTATTTCAGCGGCCTGGGCGTCCCCTTTCAGCTGGTGCACGGACTGCCCGATCACTACTACGACATGGCGCCCGGGTCGAAGCGCGAAGGCCGCATGCTGGAGGTGCCGCTGGTGTCGGCGTACGAACTGGGCGCATGGCGCGAGAAGACCGAGGTGTCGCCGTTCGTGCCGTCCATCGTCACCTTCGAGGAATCGATCAAGTGGGGCGGCCGCGGCAACATGCGCAACTGGGACCACAAGCTGCTGGAGGAACGCGCGCGGCTGGACATGCGCGGCCGCGGCGCGGGGCTGGTGGTGCAGTTCATGAAAGCGGTGCTGGCTCGCCAGGTGCCGATACGCCTCGCCTCGGCGGTCGAGCGTTTGCACACCGAAGAGGGCGTTGTCAGCGGGGTCACGCTGCGCAGCGCAGGCAAGGCGCTGCGCATACAGGCGCGGCGCGGCGTGGTGCTTGCCTCCGGCGGCTATTCGTCGAACACGCGCCTGACGCGCGAGCTGGATGGTTTCCCCGAGTGGGAATCGTTCTTTCCGGAGACGATAGAAGGCGATGGCATGATCATGGCAAGCGAGATCGGCGCTTCGGTGCGCAAGATCCAGGACTTCATGTGCCACTTCCTCGGTTACCGCAATCCCATGCCCGGCGAAACGCACCCGTTCGTCGAGGCGGGCACCAACATGCTCGCCTTCCCGCATTCCATCGTCGTCAACCGCTACGGCGAGCGCTTTGCCGACGAATCCTACTTCCAGGCGATCCTGAACGGGCTGCGCCTCTTCGACGTGTGGCGGCACGAGAATCCGAACACGCCCTGCTATGCGATCTTCGACCAGAACTACGCCGACCGCTATACCTTCGGCAACGCGCCCGCGGGCGCGCCCATCCCCGACTGGGTGATGCGCGCCGACACGCTGCCTGCGCTGGGCGCAAAGCTCGGTGTGGACGGCGAGCGCATGCAGGCCACGGTGGCGACGTTCAACGAATCGGCGCGCCTGGGCGAGGATCCGGCGTACCACCGCGGCGAGGCGGCCTGGTCGAAGTACTACACCGGCGACCTGACCCACAAGCCCAATGCCAACCTCGGACCGCTGGAGCGCGCACCCTACTACGGCGTGAAACTGGTGGTGAGCGGATCGTCTTCGACCGGGCTGCTCACCAACGGCCTGGGACAGGTGATGCATATCCGCGGCTACCCCATCGCGGGTCTCTATGGATCGGGCGATGTGTCGGCCTACGTGGAGCAGGGCAGCGGCTTCCAGGCTGGCACGGCACTGGGCCGCGGCATGGCGTTCAGTTATCTGGCGGTGAAGCACATGGCGGGGAATCGGTCGCGCGGCTGACGTGCCGGGCCGGTAATTTGTAGCGTGCGCCATGCGCACGACCCACGCTCCCGAAAAATCACCCGTGATTGACGTAATTACATTATGTAGTTACAGTCACGATCATGGATTACGAGTGGGACGAAGCCAAGCGTCAGGGCAATCTGCGCAAACATGGCCTCGATTTCATGGATGCGGACCTGGTGTTCGAGGCGCCAGTAAAGGTCACGGTTGACGCAATACACCCGGATGGCGACCGGGTAGCCGATCTGGCGGAAGTAAATGGTCGGGTTTTGATGCTCGTGTATGCACTGCGCAGGCAAACGGTGCGTTGCATATCACTGCGGGTCGCCAGCCGGCGCGAAAGGAAGCTTCATGACGAAACAAAAAATCGTTAAGCGCTCAAGCGCGCAACTCGACGCAATGCGCAAAGCGGGCAAGAGTCGCACCGACTGGGGGCGCGTCAATGCCATGAAAGATTCCGAGATTGATTATTCCGAGAGTCCCGAATTGAGCCCGAAAGCGTTTGCGCGTACTGTCGTCAGGCAAGGACTCGCAACCGTCGTGCCCAAGGCCCAGCTTACGTTGCGGCTGGACGCCGACGTGCTCAACTGGTTCCGGGCGCAAGGCCGCGGTTATCAGACTCGCATCAACGCGCTGCTGCGCGCTTACCGTGACGCGCATCTAAAGGCGTAAGGGGAACTATTCCCGTATTCGCGCCGCTGCCTGTTGGTGAAACGTTGGGTGCGGATCGACAGCCATGGCTGAATATCGCAGACAGGAACGACGCCTTTCGCGCCAGGATTGCCCCCTAATCGAGCTTGATCCTCGCATCCTTGATCACCTTCCCCCAGCGATCGGCTTCCTTCCTCACGAACGCAGAGAATTCCGCGGCGGACGCATTGGTGAACGGCACGACCCCTACCGATACTAGTTTTTCCTTCACGTCCGGCAGCGCCAGGATGCGGGACACTTCGCGGTGCAGTTTCGCAACGATGTCGGCAGGCGTGCCGGCGGGCGCGACCAGCCCCACCCACACGGCGACGTCGAATCCGGGGAAGCCCGGCATGTCGGCCAGTTTCGGCAGGCCGGGCAACGCCTCGATGGGCTGCGTGCCGGTGGTGGTCAGCACGCGGAACTTGCCGGTCTTGATGTGCGGCACGCTGGAGGTGGCGGCGTCGATGATGACGGTCACGTCATTAGACAGCAATCCCTGCACGGTGGGCGCGCTGCCCTTGTAGGGAACGAAGGTCATGTCGATGCCGGCCAGGTTGTTGATCAGCACGCCGGCGAGCTGTGTCGTGACCGTGCCTGCGCCGTAGGTGACTTTTCCGGGGTTGGCCTTGGCGCGCTGTACCAGGTCCTGCACCGATTTCGGTCCGGTGGCGGCATCGGTGACGATCACGATAGGCGTCCACATCAGCAGGGTGATGGGGGCGAAGTCCTTGAGCGGGTCATAGGGCAGCTTGCTGTACAAGTACTGGTTCATCACCAGCGTGGAATCGATGGTCTCGAACAGCGTGTGGCCGTCCGGCGCCGAGCGGGCTGCCGCCTCGGCACCGATGACGGTGTTGCCCCCGGGCCGGTTGTCGACGATGACCCGCTGGCCCCAGGCCTCGTCCATTTTCTGCGCAATGAGCCGGGCAACCAGGTCGCCCGAGCCGGCGGCCGGGAAGGGCACGATGATGCGCATCGGCTTGCTCGGAAACGATTGCGCCTGCGCCAGCGCCTGGCCGCTCGCAGCGACAAGCGACATGCCCAGTGTCAGGATGAGGGCAGCGGATTTTTTCATGTGAACCTCCTCAGGAATTGCGTTGGCGAATCGTGTTCGGATCGCGCGTAACTGCGCAGCGTCAACCGATGTCCGGTGGTGTTGGACGTGCTCAATGCTTCGGCGGCACGGCCGCAGTGCGGGTCTGGTTGAATTCCGTCGCCACCAGTCGCTGCCCCGTCACCGCCGCGGCATCCGCCGAGGCGAGGTACAGGGCAGCCGGCGTGATCACATCCGGGGGCAGCAGTTGCGCGCGCATCGCCTCCGGGAAATCGTCCGGAATCATGCCGGTTTCGGTCGCGCCACCGGGGGCCACTGCGTTGACGGTGATGCCGGTTCCGCGGAGATCCTCGGCCCAGATCGCGGTCATCGCTTCCAGCGCCGCCTTCGAGGGCCCGTAGGGCGAAAAGCCCTTGCGCTTCTGCGTTTCGAAATTGATCGCCAGATTGATGATGCGCCCCGAACCCTGCCTGAGCATGACGGGGATGACTGCGCGCGTCATCAGGAACACGCCGTTGATGTTGGTGTCGATGATCATGCGCCACACGGCCGGGTCGCATTCCCAGAACGGCTCGGGATCGGTCATGAAGCGGGGATTGACGAATTTCATGCCGCGGCCGGCGTTGTTCACGAGGATATCGATGCGGCCGAACCGCGCCATCGCCGAATCGACGACACGCGCTGCATCGTCTTCACTGGCCACGTCGGCCTGCATCGAGATCGCCCCGGTGCGCTCGGCGACGGCGCGGATCTCGGTTTCATTCGCGGCCGCCGTGATGACGACTTCGGCGCCCGCGGCGCGATAGGCCTCGGCGATGCTGCGACCCAGGCCGCGGCCCCCGCCGGTGACAATGGCTACCTTGCCCTTGAGAACAGTCATGCGGCAATCATAGTACGAACCGCTCAAGGCGGCACGTGATTTGCCTGCCCTTGTAGCGTCCGAACTATCCTATTATTGTGATGGCCTGCGCAGCAGGTTGTTGCTGCCGTTTCGTCCGTTGTTGCAAGCCGTTCCGACCGTTGTTGCTAGCCGTTCCGGCACAGTACATCCGTGCTACCGATTACACAGGAGGATTTTCAATGCTGTATGAACTGCGCACCTACACCAGCCTGCCCGGTCGCATGCCCGACCTGTTGCGGCGGTTCGAAACGATGACCCTGCCGATGTGGGAGAAGCACGGCATCCGCCAGGTCGGCTTCTGGACCACGGTCATCGGTCCCGACAACCTGGTTCTCTATTACATGCTGCAATGGGCGAGCCTCGCCGATCGCGAACAGAAATGGCATACCTTTCTGGCCGATCCGGAGTGGGCCGCGGCGCGCGCCGAGACCGAACGCAACGGGCCGCTGCTCTCGCGCGTGAGCAACGAAATACTCACACCGACGACTTTCTCGAAACTGAAATAAGCTTGCCCGGGGGGCGGCGGCGTGGTCCGCGCCGGCCCCTGCCATTGGAGGAGCAACGGATGAGCGCACCGCACCGCATCGACACCCACCATCACATCGTGCCGCCGAAGTATTACGCGCGGCAACCCGAGCGCATCATGGCGGCGGCGGCGGGCCGCAACGCGGGCATACCCACCTGGACGCCGGCGAAGGCGATCGAAGCGATGGACCGCTGCGGCATAGCCACCGCGGTAACCTCCATCTCGGCGCCAGGGGTGTGGTTCGGCGATGCGAAGGAATCGTGCGAGATCTGCCGCGACTGCAATGAATTCGCCGCCGGCATGGCGCACGACCACCGCGGGCGCTTCGGTGTGTTCGCCGCGCTGCCGATGCTGGATGTTGAGGGCAGCCTGCGCGAGATCGAGCACGCGTTCGGCGTGCTCAAGGCGGACGGCGTCGGTTTGGTGACCAACTACGAGGACCTGTGGCCGGGCGAAGCGCGCTTCGCGCCGATCTTCGACGAACTCAACCGGCGCAAGGCCGTGGTGTATTTCCATCCGACCACATCCAACTGCTGCCTCAACCTGCTGCCCGGGGTGACGCCTGCGGTGATCGAGTTTCCCTTTGACACCACCCGCGCCATCATCAGCCTCTTGTTCTCCGGCACCTTCGCCCGCTGCCCCGACATCCGCTGGATTTTCTCCCACGGCGGCGGCGCGCTGCCGATGCTGGCCGGCCGGGTCAGCGCCATCGTCAAGGCGCAGAAGCACCTCGTCGAGCACGTCCCCCATGGCGCCATGCACGAATTCAAGAAGCTCAACTACGACACCGTGAGCGTGTTCGATTCGGTGGGCTTCAATGCGGTGAAAGCGATGGTGGGCGTGCCGAAAATGCTGTTCGGCACGGATTTTCCCTACTGGGAACCCGAGGCAAACATTTCGGCATTGACGTCGCAGGACCTCACCGCGGCCGAGTTGCGCGCCATCGAACGCGACAATGCGCTGGCACTGATACCGACGCTTGCGACGCACCAAGCCTGAGCAAAGAGACCAAGACATGAAGACGCAAAGACCGCGGCTCTCGACCCTGGCGCGACTCGCCGCCGGCATGGCCATGCTATTGCTCTGCACTGCCGTATTGGCGCAGGCCTATCCGACGCGATCGGTGCGGCTGGTGGTCGCCTCCCCGCCGGGCGGTGTCACCGACATCCTCGCCCGCGCGCTCGCGCAGGGTCTGGGCACGACGTGGAGCCAGCCGGTGGTGGTGGAGAATCGGCCCGGCGCCGGGCAGATCATCGGCTCTGACATCGTTGCAAAATCGAGCCCGGATGGCTACAGTCTCCTCGTCTCCGACAGCAGCACCTTCGCAATCAGCCCGCACCTGTACAGCAAGCTGCCCTACGATCCGTTCCGCGACTTCACGCCGATCAGCGCGCTGTGCGCGATTTCGCCCGCGCTGGGCGTGAGCGCCACCGTCCCGGCGAACACCATCCGCGAACTGATCGCGCTGGCAAAAGCGAAACCGGGCACGCTTACCTACGGTTCGGTCGGCAGCGGCTCCTACATGCACATTGCGATGGAGAACTTCAAGCAGCTCACCGGCACCGACCTCGTGCACGTGCCCTACAAGGGCGCGGCGCCCGCCATCAGCGGGCTGCTCACCGGCGAGCTGAGCATGCTGATGGTCAGCGTCAGCTCGCTCGACCAGCAGGTCAAGGCCGGCAAGGTGAAGCTGCTCGCCGTCGCCACGCCGAAGCGCGTGCCTTCGCGACCCGAACTGCCGACCATCGCCGAATCCGGCGTGCCGGGCTTCGAGACCGGATCGTGGTGGGCGGTGTTCGGACCGGGCGGCATGCCTGCCGAGCTGGTGGCGCGCATCTACGAGTCGATTACAAAGCTGACCACTACACCCGAATTCCGCCAGCAGTACATGGCCCGCTTCTCCTTCGAACCGCTGGAGATGACCCCGCAGCAACTCACCGAATACGTGAAGCGCGACTACGAACGCTGGGGCCCGCTGGTGAAGGCGTCCGGCGCCAAGGTGGATTGAGAGAACCGCAACATCCGGGAGCCGGGGGGGCAAATGAAACTATTCACGCAGGACAGTCCGACGCATGACCTGCTGCTTGCGGAGATCCGCTGGTGGCGGCGCGACCATGAGGGCGAACTGCCCGCGGCGCTGTGCCTGCATGTGAAAACCTACCGCACCCTGATGAGGGAACCGGCCGCGCCGCAGCCGCTCGCGCACGGATTGCCGCGCTTTCACGGCATACCCATCGTGCTCGAACTGCAGGGCGAGGAGCCCTACTCGCTGCTGAATCACGAGCAGGTGCAGCGGGTGTTTGGCGGGGTGCGCAAGCGCATGCGCTGAACGGGGGCTCTTTTCCAGCGCGACCCCGGAAAAATGCGCGGCACTTCCGGTGCCGGAGATTCGCTCCCGATGTCAATGCTGCGTACAATGTTGATGTAAACGTCAACGGTATAGAACATGGACAAGCTTCTGCATGCCATGACCCGCGCAGCGCGGCTGCACTACAAGTCCGATGCCGCGTGGGCGCGCGCGGCTGGCGTGCCCAAGGAAACGCTGTCGCGAGCGCGCAGCCGCGGCACGGCCGACTCGAGGACCCTGGTGGCGCTGGCCGCGAGCGCCAGGGTGCGGCTTGCCGCATTGCCTAACAGCCATGTTTCCCGCTCCGGTTCGCGAATCCACCTGCCCGACAATTTCTCCCGTGAATACGAGCAGCAACTGGCACACCTTGCGGCGTCCGGCAATACGGATCCTGGAATGTGGCTGATGCATGGCCCGGGCTACTTCATGGCCGGACTCGCCACGCTGCTTGCCAGCCATCAAGCGTTCGACCGCCAAACCTACCTTGACCTGGCGGAGTCGCTGCACCCCGGCATGACGGTCCCGGAAGTCTTCGAGCTCTGGTTGCAGAGAACGTCGCTTCGCGCGGCCCGCTTCATGCCCATGGTGCGGGCTTCCCGGACTGCGACCCCGCGGTGAGGAAACGCATCAAGCCGCATCCACGGATTGATCCCGCCTACATCGAGGCGTTCTCGAAAATCGTCATGCACGTCGCGGAACAACTGAAAAGCGTTCCCAAAGGGAAATTGCCGATCCGGATGTACATTGCGGGCGGCGCCGCGCTTCAATTTCACACCGGCACCCGCGTTTCCGCCGACATCGATGCGGCATTCTCCGCGCGCCTGGCGTTGCAGGGTGATATGGAAGTGACGTATCGCGGCGTCGACGGCACGGCGCGCATTCTCTATCTGGACAGGAATTACAACGATACGCTTGGGTTGCTGCATGAGGATGCGCACGAAGATTCGTTTTCCATTGCAATTCCCGGCATCGACTCCGGCATCATCGATATTCGTATTCTGTCGCCTCTCGACCTGGCGGTCAGCAAGGTTTCGAGATTGTCGGAAATCGACCTGCAGGACATCAGGGAACTGGCGCTCGCCGGATTGATCGAAGCAAAGGCGCTGCGCTCGCGAGCCGAGGAAGCGCTTTCCGGCTACGTGGGCAACCTTGCATCGCTCCGGGGAAGCATCGAGATTGCGTGTGAAGCAGTCGCGACTATCCGGAAACCGCGGAAGCGCTGATCACGCGCCAAGGGACTACCTGCATTTCCGCCTGTGAAACATCGGGCATCGTCAGTCCCCGCCATCGGCGGATCGCGACTGCCGCCAGCCCTAATCCACGCGCGCCCTCGCAGCCTTCACCATCACCGCGAGTTGCTGCGCCTCCAGGCGCATCGTTTCGCCGAATTGTTCGGGCGTGGTGCCGACCGCGCGTATACCGGCGGCTTCGAATTTCTGGCGCACGTCCGGCAATGCCAGCGCCTTGTTGATCTCGCCGTTCATGCGCATCACGGCGTCGCGCGGCGTGTTGGCGGGCGCGACAAATCCAACGGAGATGTCGATGGCGAATTTCGGCACACCACCCTCGGCCACGGTCGGGATGTCCGGTGTCAGCGAGGAGCGCTGCGCCGAGGCGATGCCGAGGATGCGCAGCTTGCCCGCCTTAGCATGCTGCAGCACGGCGGTGAGTCCGATGAATCCGGCGCTGACATCCCCGGCGAGGAGAGCGGGGGCGAGCGAGCCCGAGCCCTTGTAGGGAACATGGTTCAGATTCGCGCCTGTCAGGCTCTTGAGCAATTCCATCGCAAGATGGTTGCCGTTGCCGATGCCCGAGGATCCGTAGGCAATCGGCGCCTGCCGCGACAGGCTGATCAGATCCTGCACGCTGTGTATCGCAGTGGCGGCGTTGACCACCAGGTAAATCGGCGGGGCGGCGGCCAGCGTGACTGGCGTGAAATCGCGGAACGGGTCGTAGGGCAGCTTGGCGTGCAGCGCCGGGTTGATCCCGTAGATCGCGCCGTCCGTCACCAGCAGCGTGTAGCCATCCGGCGGCGCCTTCATCGCCAGTTCCGTGCCTATCATGCCGCTCGCGCCGGCCCGGTTGTCGACCAGCACCGGCTGTCCGATCGCATCCGAGACGCGCGCTCCGACGGTGCGCGCCACCACGTCCAGCACGCCGCCGGGCGCGTTGGGCACGATGAAGCGAACCGGCTTCGAGGGAAATCCCTGCGCATGGCCTGCCCCTGTTGCCAGGACGAGAACCGCCGACACCAGCACCGAATACACGCTTCTGAACATCGCATTCCCTCCGGTTATTACGTGCCGATGGCGCGGTGCAATCCGCCACTGAGGCAAGATATCGCAGTTACGCGCTGAAGCGGGCTGCTCCGCTACTTGCTCCAGCCCGTCACCCGATCCACCAACGCGCGCGCATCCTGCGGCAGCACGTCTCCGCGCCAGGCAATGTGATGGTCCGGTCGCACCAGCACCAGATCGCGGCCATAGACATCGCGCGCCGCCGCGTTCTCTACATCGAGCACCGTCATGCCCACGCCGCGCGCCTTGGCCGCCGCGAGCAGCGTTGCCGCATCGGCCGTCGATCCGCCCAGTCGCAGCAGGGTGAAATCATGGCCCAGTCTATCGAAGATGGACACATCCTCCTCCAACCACAGGTGGGGGGCGCGCGCCCCCGGCGTGCCGTGCGGCACGTAGTGATGAAAGTCATCCTTGGGCGCGGGTGTGCCGTCATCGCAAACGATGTCAGATCCGCCGTAGAACACGCCGAAGTTGATGCCGGGTATGTCGAATTCGGTGTGCACGTGGCGCAGCAGTTTTGCGCCCAGTTCGTCGCGCATCGCTTCGCCTGCGGGGGTGTCGTCTTCGAGTCCGGGCAGCGGTGCAAGGCTGGCGAGGTTGTCGGCCATCGCCCTGGCAAAACGGGTGTTGCGGTGAGCAATCGGCCGGCGCTCCTGCTGGTAGCTGGCGAGCAGGCCGGGCCCGCCCCAGCCCTGGCAAGCGGCGGCGAGTTTCCAGCCGAGGTTGGCGGCGTCATCGACTGCGGTGTTGTAGCCCTGCCCGCCGGTGGGCGTGAACATGTGCGCCGCGTCGCCTGCAATAAATAGGCGCGGCCCGCCGTCATCGTCGGCGTCGCGATCGGCGAAGCGTTCCGCGACCAGCGCGAAGCCGGCAGTCCACTCGGCGACGGCGATGATTTCGTGTGGCAATTCCTTGCCCACCATGCGCCTGAAGGCGAGTTCGCCCAGCGCCACCGAGGCGGATTCGCCGCGCGGCAGTTGCGACATCTGGATGAATAGTCCCTTGCCGTCGATCGAGATCAGTGTGCCGCGCTGGTCCCGGTTGATCGCCCAGTACTGCCACGACTTGGGCGCGTGAACGGCGTCGTAGAACGCCGGGGCGCGCAGATAGGCGGATAGCATCTTGCCGCCCAGGAAATCGCGCTCCTCGGGCGGCAGGCCTTCGTAGCGCACGCCGATCGCGTCGCGCACCAGGCTGCGGTTGCCTTCGCAGCCGGCCGCGTAGTCCGCCGTAATGCGCTCGCGCCTGCCCGTCGCGATTTCCTCCGCGTCCACCGTCACACCGTCGGCCGCGCGTGCCGGACCCGAAGCCCGCCAACCGAAGCGCGCGTCGATGGCAGGGTACCTGGCCACCTGCGCGCGCAGCACGCGCTCGATGAGCATCTGCTGGACGCGGTGCAACGGCTCGGGTGTGGGCCAGCGCGCATCGGCAGCAGCGCGCGCTTCCCGTGCCTCGCGCCGCGTCATGCCGCGCAGTCGCGCCAGCTCCCAGCCGGTGTGGCGGGTGAAGTAGGTGATGTCCTGCGGATAGTCTTCGGGCAGGCCGAGCGCGCGGACGTCGGCGGCGAATCCCAAGCGCCGGTAATGCTCCATGGTGCGCGAACTGGTGGCGTTCGCCTTGGGGAAATCCGGCGGCGCGGCGTCCTCTTCCAATAGCACGCAGGGCAGGTTGCGGCGGCCCAGTTCGATGGCGAGCAACAGGCCTGCGGGTCCGCCGCCGAGTATCATGACGCGGGTCAGGTTATCGTTATTCAATGGGCTGTGCGCCTTGTTGTCCGCCGCGACGGTAAGCGATCGCGGCCAAGTCTGGTCGGGAAGAGCTCATTGTCGCGACATCCCCGAGGCGAGCGCAAGCGCCTTGACACCCGCGCAATCGCGGTGAGAGTCTGAGGCCGGAATTCGAGTGCCGAATGTCGAAGAGGAGTCAGTCATGAAAATTGAATCGCGGGGCGGGCGCATCGTATCGGGCGCCGCGCTGCTGTGTCTGCTGGAATTGACGCCCGGCCCTGCAGCCGCCCAGGCTTGGCCGAGCCGTCCCATCACCTGGGTGGTGCCCTACGGGGCCGGCAGCGGCAACGACATCCTCGCGCGCAACGTGGGCCTGCGCCTTGCGCAGCGCCTCGGACAACCCATAGTCATCGACAACAAGGTGGGCGCAAGCGGCAACATCGGCGCCGACTACGTGGCGAAGTCCGCGCCGAACGGTTACACGCTGCTCTTTACCAGCAACCCGCTCGCCGTGACACCGGCGCTGTTCAAGAATGTACCCTTCCACCCGGTGAACGACTTCACCCACATCGCCAAGATCGGCACCGGGAACATGGCGCTGGTGGTGAATCCCGTGGTGTTCCCGGTGAAGACACTGGATGAACTGGTCGCCGCGGCGCGCGCGCGTCCCGGCAAGCTCAATTACAGCTCCTCGGGCCCGGGCACGCCGCATCACCTGACCATGGAACTGCTGAAGAAACAGCTTGGCCTGGACGTGGTGCATATCCCCTACAAGGGCGCGCCTGCCGCGCTCAACGACCTGGTCGCCGGTCAGGTGCAGCTTGCGATGGTGCCGGTGCACACGGCGCTGCCCCATGCGCGCGCCGGAAAGCTGGTTGTGATCGCGGTGTCGGGCAAGGGCCGCTCAGTGCTCGCGCCGGAGTCGCCGAGCTTCGACGAGCTGGGTCTGAAGGACCTGGACATGGACCTGTATTACGCCGTGTCGGGCCCGGCCAACATGCCGCGCGACATCGTCATGAAGCTCAACCAGGAAATCGCCGCGGTGATGGCGCTCGCCGAGACGCGCGAGAGCATGCTGCAGCAGGGCATGATTCCGGACACCACGACGCCCGATGAGCTGACGGCCATGATACGGTCGGACGCGGAACGCTGGAAGAAATTCATCGCCGAGACGAAAATAACCGCCGACTGATGTCGTGGACCAGCCCGGAAGTAATCGGTATTTCACTACTTTTATGCGGACAGGTGCCGTGAATACGCACATTTCCGGCGGATGTAGTTACGAAGTTTGATATATTAAGGAGAGAAGAACGTGCTAGAGCTCTACCACAACAACATTTCAGTGTGCGCGCAGAAGGTGCGCGTGCTGCTGGCGGAAAAGGAGATTCCCTGGACCAGCCATCACCTGAGTTTTTCCAGGGGCGAGCAGCTCACGCCCGAATACCTGAAGCTGAACCCGCGCGGTCTGGTGCCGACCATTGTGCACGACGGCCGTGTCGTCATCGAATCGACGGTGATCGACGAGTACCTGGACGAGGTGTTTCCGGACAAGCCGCTCAAGTCCGCCGATCCCTGGGAGCGCTCACAGATGCGGATCTGGAGCAAGATTTGCGACGAGGGTCTGCACACGCAGTGCGCCACCATCAGTTTCTCCGGCGCCTTTGCCAAGCAGCTGGCGCACGGCAAGACGCCCGAGGAACTGGAGGCGCGCCTCATGAAGATGCCGGATCCGGCGCGTCGCGAACGCCAGCGCGCCATCATCAAGGACGGCTTCGACGCGCCCTTCGTCAAGGAGCACGTGCGCCTGTTCGACAACTCCATAGGCGAAATGGAAGAGGCGCTCAAGCGCGGTCCCTGGCTCGCGGGCAAGACGTTTTCACTCGCCGACATCTCGCTCCTTCCCTATCTGGAGCGCATGGACCGTCTGGGCCTGGAGGGCATGTGGGGCAAGCGCCCGAAAGTCGCCGACTGGTTCGTTCGCATGAAAGCCCGGCCGAGCTTCAAAGCCATCTCCGACTACGACCCGATCATGGATTACGACGACAGGGTGAAGGGGAAGGTGGATCACTGGACCAAAGTGAAGGCGATTCTCGAGGGCTGAGAGGCTGTGATTTTTTCAATTTTAGCAGTTGGCATTTGAGCACAGAGGTGATTCACTCCACTGCGGAATGAAATATGCGATAGGCATGAAATTACTCGCTACCGACCGTTTATTTGACGATTTCTCTGCTTTTTCTACCTT
>SHXF01000065.1 GCA_009693435.1 Betaproteobacteria bacterium
CCTGCGGCGAAGATCGGGCGCGGTATCTTTCTCGACCATGCGACCGGCCTCGTGGTCGGCGAGACGGCGGTAATCGAAAACGATGTGTCCATGCTGCACAGCGTCACGCTCGGCGGCACCGGCAAGGAGGACGGCGATCGCCATCCCAAAATCCGCTACGGCGTGATGATAGGTGCCGGCGCAAAGATTCTCGGCAATATCGAGGTCGGCCATTGCTCGCGCGTGGCGGCAGGCTCGGTGGTGGTGCACCCGGTCCCGCCCAACGTCACGGTGGCCGGCGTTCCCGCGAAGGTCATCGGAAGCGCCGGCTGCGCCGAACCCTCCCGCACCATGGATCAGATGCTGTCCGACATCGCGGAATAATGGCAGCGATTCTGCAAAGGAAACACTGAACAAGGGTCCATTTCCGGAAAAGCGCCAAACGTGTTTCCCCTGAAATGGGGGATATACAAGGGGGCGCCGCCCCCTTGTTCAGCATATTCCTGATAGATACGCGTCCCTTGTGCTTTCCTTGCATCCGGGACCGAATGAAATGGTGCAGATGTGCGCCATCGCGACCGCGGCGCCGATCCAATTGCAGAGATCAAGGATTCCCTGTGATTTGACTGACCCTGCACAAAGGCTACGGGCGGGGTTACACCGTTTGCGGCTTCGGCAGGCGCAGCGAGAACGTCAGCACCGCCGCGATGGCCGACACAGCGAGCATCATGGCAAAGGCGATATCGTAGCGGCCGGTGTTGTCGAAGATGCTGGCGCCGACATAGGCGCCGATGGCGCCGCCGACCTGATGCACCATGGTGATCAGTCCGGTCAGGGCGCCCAGATTCCTTTCGCCGAAACTGTCGCGCACGAACACCACGGTCAGCGGCGCGGTGACCATGAAGGTCAGGCCGAACACCAGAGCGAACACGGCTACCGACAGCGGCGACTGGTCGATCAAGACCAGCGCAAACACTGCGGTGCGCGTCAGGAAGGACAGGGCGGTCGGCCATATCGGTCCGGTGCGGTCGCTCCAGTACCCGGACGCGATCACGCCGAGAAGCCCTGTCAGGCCCATCAGCGCGAGCAGGTTGCCGGCGACGAACACATTGATGTCCCGGTCCTGCGCAAAGGCGACCACGTGCGTCACCACGAAAAAATCGCCGAAGCCGCAAATGGCGAAGACGAGGACCAGCATCCAGAACTGCCGCGTGCGCGCCGCTTGCGCAACCGAGAGGCCGTTCCGCGGGCGCATGGCCGCACGCGCTTTCGCGCTGGGCTGATGCGGGATCGCCGCCAGCACCAGGGGCAGCACGAACAGGTGGGCGACGCCCAGCCACACGAACACCGAGCGCCAACCGATGGTGACGAGGACCGCGGCCAGTATGGCGGTCAGCACCAGCTGGCCGGCGCTCATGCCGGAGGAGACCACGGCATTCGCGAGCCCGGTGCGACCGGGAAACGCGCGCGTCACCATCACGCCGACCGGGATGAGGGATGCCGCGCCGTTGCCGATGGCGAAGAAGACGCCATACAGGACGAGCGCATGCCAGGGCGCGGCAACCAGGCTCATCATCCCGATCGAGATCCCGCCCGTGACCATGCCGCCGATCAGGATCAGCCGCAGGTTGATGCGATCGGCAAGGGCGCCGACCACCACCATGACGGCGGCCGATACGATCTGGAACAGCGCAACGGTAAGGCCGATCTGGCTGCGGTCCCAGGCGAATTCATCGACGATAGGCCGCAGTGTCAGTCCCAGGGTGAAGCGCGCTCCGCCGCCGATGAAAAGCACGAGGAAGCCGGTGGCGAGCACGATGAAAGCGCTGGTGGGAAGAGCGGTTTTCGGCAAAGGGGCAGGGGACGGGTTGGGTTCGCCATCCGGCAGGCCGGGCGCGAACGTTGGGGAACGGGATATCCTGTTTGCAGTGTCGGGTCTGGATCGCCAACGCGCGCGCGTTTCACGACACAACGCGCGTGCGCGTTACACAACACAACGCGTGCGCGTTACACAACACAACGCGTGCGCGTTACACAACACAACGCGTGCGCGCGTTACACAATACGCGCGTGCGCGTTACACAACACAACTCGCGCGCTCGTTACAGCGCACAACGCGCGTGCGCCGCAAAATCGCGCCTGATACCGTGCATTATCAACCGCCAACGGCCGCGACGCGCCTGAATTATTGCTTCGCACCCGAGCACCGCCATCGTAGGGCGCGGATTCATCGCGCCATGGTCGCGGGAAAACCACCGGTAATCGGCGCGCTGAATCTGCGCCCTACGTCTGCGCCCTACGTCTGCGCTGTGCGGCAATGATAGTGCCACCGCTCGGCAGCCAGTCTCCCGTCCTGGTTCAATACGGTCGCTTAACGGCACATCAGTTCGAATCTCACCCGCCCTTGAGCGTAACGCCGGGCAATGGCGCGCTTGCAGTAAGATGTCGGTACGCAGGCCGTATCTGCGCTTCGCCATTCAGCGAGACCGGGGACCATGGCTGTCTGGATTTGCCCTCATTGCAAGGAAAGCCTCAACATCCTGCGCGGCTCCAGTCCCGCGGTGGTGTGCTACCTGTGCCGCTATCCCAGCAAGTTCACGCCTGCGGGACCGGCGCAGGTCGGCGAGCTGCCCGTCCCCCCGCTCAAGGAGCCGCAATACAAGCTGTACGAAGAGCTGGCCGTCGGCAACCTGAAGTACCGGGTGGGCCCGATCGTGCAGTTCGAGCAGCAGCCCGAGCTCACCCTGGTCACGCGCTATGGCCTGGTGGCCTCCAGCGGTGATCTTTCCTGGCTGCAGCATAAGCAGAATGCGGTGTCCCTGCTGCGCCCGTTTCCGCCGCAGGTGCAGCCGCAGGCGAGCGGCGACAGCCTCAATGTGATGGGCGAAAAACACAGCCTGGCCGGCATCGCCAAGCTGAAGCTGATTGCCGCCGAGGGGGAATTCGCAGTGCTGCCCAAACCGGGTGGCCTGATACTGGCGGGCGAATTCACGGGCGCGAACAGCACCATCCTGCGGGAAATCGTGCCGGGAGTCGCGCAGCAGAACTACTACGCGCAAAAGCCGGTAGCGGCCGCCGACGTGCAGCGTGTGGCGGATCTGGCCGCCTACGCCGCGGCTACCGCGGCAGCGAATGTCGGCAAGGAAGACCAGGTAGCGGCCGAACCAGACAATGATACGGGCAGCACGATCAAGCGCTGGCTGGGCTGGGCGGCGGGCGTGTTCGTACTGGTGGTTGTCGTCTATGCCTGCAGTTCCGATGACGACGATGGCGGGGGCGTGAACTCCGACGGCAGCGTGCGCAGCAGCACGCACCATTCGTCCGGCGGGAGCCATGGCGGCAAATGAACTCGCCGGCGGGGTCGCAACACGTGCCGGCGACGCCGTATACCGGCCCGCATCCTGGATCCTGCTCGCCGCGGCGCTCATCATCTCCGCCTGCGGACTGGTCTATGAGCTGGTTGCGGGGGCGCTGGCAAGCTACCTGATCGGCGACACGCTGCTGCGGTTTTCCACCGTCATCGGCGCGTACCTTTTCGCCATGGGCATGGGCGCGTGGCTGGCACGCGGCCTGCAGCGTAACCTGCTCGCGCGCTTCGTCGAAATCGAGATCGGCATCGGTTTGTTCGGCGGCCTGTCGGCGCTGATCCTGTTCGGCGCCTTTGCCTGGGGCCTGCTGTTCCAGCCGCTGCTCTACCTGCTGGTGACCATAGTCGGCATCCTGGTCGGGCTGGAGATCCCGCTCTTGCTGCGGCTGCTGCGCGCCCACGTGCACTTCGACGAGCTGGTGTCGCGCGTGCTATCGCTCGACTATCTCGGCGCGCTGGCGGCTTCGCTGGTGTTCCCGCTGTGGTTCGTGCCGAATCTGGGCCTGGTGCGCACCGGCATCGCCTTCGGCCTGATCAACCTGGTGGTGGCGCTCGCCACGCTGTACCTGTTCCGGCGCGAACTGCGCGGCCCGCGCCTATGGGTGATGGCGCTCGTGTCCATTGCGCTGCTCGCGGTCTGCTTCGCCTATGCCGAGCGCTTCAGCCGCCACGCCGAGGAGAGGCTGTACAAGGGCGAGGTGATTTTTTCCACGCAGACGCCCTATCAGCGCGTGTCATTGATGCGGCGCGGCGCGACCACCCGTCTCTATCTCAACGGCAGGCTGCAATTCTCCAGCCGCGACGAATACCGCTACCACGAAGGGCTGGTGCACCCGGCCATGGCATCGCTGAAAGCGCCGCAAAGCGCGCTGGTCCTGGGCGGGGGCGACGGCATGGCGGTGCGCGAACTGCTGCGCTACGACTCGCTGCGCGAAGTGGTGCTGGTGGACATCGATCATGTGGTGACGGAGTTGTTCGCCGGCAACGCGCAACTGCGGCAACTGAATGGCGAAAGCCTCGTCGATCCGCGGGTGAAAGTGCACAACGAAGATGCCTGGCAGTGGCTGGCGCAACTGGGCGCGGGCCAACGCTTCGACCTGATCGTGATGGACCTGCCCGATCCCGGCCACTACGCCCTCAGCAAGTTCTACATCGCGCCTTTCCTGCGCCTGGCGATGCAGCACCTGCAGCCCCAGGGCCTGATCGTGGCGCAGGGCACGTCGCCCTTCATTGCGCGCGAGGCGTTCTGGTGCATCGTGGCAACGGCGGAATCCGCGGGCCTCACCGCAACGCCCTATCACGTGCACGTGCCTTCATTTGGCGCCTGGGGATTCGTGATGATGGGGCGCGAGCCGTACGTGCAGCCGCGCGCGCTGCCCGCGGGGCTGCGCTTCCTCACCCCGGAAGTGCTCCCCGGATTGTTCGTGTTCAGTCCCGACATGGCGCGCGTGCCGGTGGAGCCGAACCGCCTGGACACGCAGATCCTGACGCAGTACTACGAGCGCGGCTGGCGTTCGGTGTTCGAGTGAAGGTCCGGAAAACCGGTCCTGCTGGTTTCGCGCGGCGCAGAGTATGTGTATCGGTAAAAGAACTACAACAGCGTGATGATGCCCGTGCTATGGGGAGTGGAACAAACAAATCCTGAAGAATTGACATCAATGTCAGTAGTGTCTCCCGATGTCACCCGACGCACGCGCAACTCAGAAAAATCCCGGAATGAATCGCCGCACCTTTCCCGCATACGTCGCGTAGTCCGGAAATTGTCCGCGCAGGCCGCGCTCCTCCAGCCGCGCCTTGGCGTAGAGCACCAGCGCGAGCGCGAAAAAAGCCGCCACTTTCCACGGATCTCGACAGGCCATCACTTCCGCCGCGGCGAAAAGCAGCAGCGCGCTGTACATCGGATGGCGGACAAACCGGTACGGACCGCCTGTCACCAGCCGTCCCGATGCCTTGGGCTCGGGACGGATATTGAAATTGCCGGGACGGTTATGCGCGAGAGTCCAGAGGCCGAACGCAAGCGCGCACGTGGCGAGCGCCAGCGCGGGTGCCGACCAACGCTGCGGCGTGAAGGGCCAGATGAGCCAGGCGATCAGCGCGAACTGCGCCGCCACCAGCAGGCGTCCGGTCAGGGCGATGCGGGTCATGGGGATGACATTCTTCCAGGAGACATCCTGTTACAAAACTCATTTGTTGCGAAACAATGCAACTCGAATTTGATCTATACTTCTTCGATGTCGAGATTTTTTTACAAGTTTGTCGTGTGTCTGCTTGTCCTGGCGTTACCCGCCCAGGGCTTCGCTGCCGCCGGCATGCTCGCCTGCTCGTCCGGTCACGCCCGGATGATGGTACCGGCAATCGATGCGTCGGTGGCTGATGCGTCGCAAGCGGCGCAGCATGTCCACGCTGAGCATCAGCACGCGGTGCATGGTTCACACGGCGCACACAATCAGTTGCATGAGGATTTCGGCAGCGATCACGGCGCGCAGCCAGGCGACGCTGCGAGCGAAGGCGGTACCTCAGATGGTCATTCCGGCACGAAATGCAGCGCCTGTGCGGCCTGCTGTTTCAGTGCAGCCCTGGTGCCGGGTAATGCGTTGCCTGGCACGCCTGATTTTTCCTCGACGCCGCTGCTCGCGGTGCTCGTGGCCCCGGTCAGTTTCATGACCGACGGGCCCGTTCGTCCTCCCCGGTTTTTCCTCGTCTGAACGGTAACCGGCGCGCGAATTCGGCGCGCTGAATTGCCGTGGATAGGCCTGTCTGCCGCTATTGCGCGGCGGGTATCGACACATCTCATTCGAGGGAAAAATGTCCAGAACGCCCATGTTGGCGCTGCCGCTCGCGGCAGCAGTACTGATTGCTACGCATGCATTGACTGTCGGGGCTCAAGGTAGTGCGGTAACCCAGGGTAGTGCCGTAACCGCCGGAACCCGGCCTGAGCCTGCCGACGCCGGCGCACGCGTGTTGCCGGTGGTGCGGCCGTCGAGCTTTGCAGGGTACCGTGCTTTCTCCGAACAGGACGTGAAGGACTGGCGCGAGAGCAACGATAACGTCGGCCGCATCGGTGGCTGGCGTGTTTATGCGAGGGAATCGGCTCCACCAAGACCCGCGGAGGAAGCGCCTGCCGCGCCCGCGGACAGGAATCGATCCGGCCCCGGCATTGCGCCGGCGCCTTCCGGCTTGCACCAGCGTCACTGAGGAGCGGCCGACATGACTCAATTACACATGGGCTTGCGGCTTCGACTGCGCCGCAAAATCGCGGCTGTATTGGCGCTGTTTGCGTTGGGGGGATGCGCGAGCTTCAGTCCGGATGGCGGCTTTGGCGCCGTCGAGCAGACGGCGAGGCAGCATCTTGGCAAGGATCTGGTCCGGGGAAATTCGCCCGAGGCATCCGATTCGATAGAGCAACGTGTATCCGGACTGCTCGCCAAGCCGCTCTCGGTCGAAGATGCCGTGCAAATCGCCTTGCTCAATAACCGTGGCTTGCAGGCATCGTTTCAGGAACTGGGCATATCAGAGGCGGAACGGGTGCAAGCCGGACGCTTGCCCAACCCCCGCTTTTCGATGCTGCGCGCACGCGACAACGACGATTTCAAGATAGAACAGGCGCTGACATTCAATGTCATGTCGCTAGTCATCATGCCGCAGGTATCGGAGCTGGAACAACGGCGCTTCGCGCGAGCGCAGCGCGCGCTCGCGCAGGAAGTCATCGCGCTGGCTGCGGAGACGCGCAAGTCCTATATCAATGCGCTTGCCGCCGAAGAGAGCCTGCGCTACATGGGGCAGGTGCGGGCCGCGGCGGAAGCGGGCGCGGAACTCGGACGACGCATGGCCCAGGCGGGCAACTGGAGCCGTTTGATGCAGGCACGCGAACAGGGCTTTTACGCCGACGCCGCGCTCAACCTGGCACGCGCCGGGCAAAGGCAGCGAGCCGCTCGCGAAAAGCTCACCCGACTCATGGGGCTCTGGGGCGAGCAAACGGATTTCCGCCTGCCCGAACGTCTGCCGGACTTGCCGAAAACAGTGAACGATTTGCCGGACGTGGAGCAGAAGGCCATCGCGCAGCGCCTTGACGTGCAGGCCGCAAAATTCGACACCGAGGCGTTGGCAAGGAATCTCGGACTCACGCGGACCACGCGCTTCATCAATGCTCTGGAATTCGGACCGGCACGGGTGCTGGAAGGCGCGAAGAGCGGACCCTACAAGCGTGGCTACGAGGTGAGCTTCGAGCTGCCGATCTTCGACTGGGGCACGGCCAGGGTCGCAAGAGCCGAGGCCATTTACATGCAGGCGGTGCATCGCGCCGCGCAGGTGGCGATCGAGGCGCGCTCCGAAGTGCGGGAAGCCTACGGCAGCTACCACGCGAGTTATGACATCGCACGCCATTTCCGCGACGAGATCGTGCCGTTGCGCAAACGCATCTCCGAGGAAAACCAGCTGCGCTACAACGGCATGCTGATCGGCGTGTTCGATCTGCTGGCCGACGCCCGCTCGCAGGTGCTGGGGGTCAACAGCTATATAGAGGCGCTGCGCGATTTCTGGCTGGCACAGGCGGACCTGGACATGGCCCTGATCGGCAAGCCTTCCTTGAACCCGCCGGCTGCGACCGGCGCGGCAGTTGCCGCACCGGCCGGCCATTAGGAGGCGAGCGATCATGCACAACGAAAACATGACAAGAATGACAAGAATGACAAGACGGAAATTCATCGGCCAAGCGGCAGTGGCGGGCGCCGCGGTGGCCGCCTCGGCGGTCAGCAGGGTCGCCATGGCGGCGTTGCCCGAGCCGGTGACGCAGGCGAAGCCCGATACCATGCCGCCGTTGTTACCGCCCAACGGGCAGCCCTACAACCCGGTGGTGACGCTCAACGGCTGGACATTGCCCTGGCGCATGAACGCCGGGGTCAAGGAATTTCATCTGGTGGCCGAACCGGTGGTGCGCGAGATGGCGCCAGGCTTCAAGGCTCACCTGTGGGGCTACAACGGCCAGTCGCCCGGGCCGACCATAGAGGTGGTGGAAGGCGACCGGGTGCGCCTGTTCGTAACCAATCGCCTGCCTGAACATACATCGATCCACTGGCACGGGCAGCGCCTGCCGAACGGCATGGACGGGGTAGGCGGTCTTACGCAGAAGGCGATCCAGCCGGGCAAGACATTCGTCTACGAGTTCGTGGCGCGCCGGCCGGGCACCTTCATGTACCACCCGCATGCCGACGAGATGACGCAAATGGCGATGGGCATGATGGGCTTCTGGATCACCCATCCGAAGGCAAAGCACCCGCTGATCGATGAAGTGAACCGCGACTTCTGCTTTCTGCTCAACGCCTACGACATCGATCCGGGCAGCTATACGCCGAAGACCTCGACGATGCTGGACTTCAACCTGTGGTCCTGGAACAGCCGCATTTTTCCCGGCATCGATTCGCTCAACGTGCGACTGAACGACAAGGTCCGCATCCGCATCGGCAACCTCACCATGACCAATCACCCTATCCACCTGCACGGGCACGAATTCCTGGTCACCGGCACCGACGGCGGACCCACGCCGAAATCGACCCGGCTCTATGAGGTGACCACCGATGTGGCGGTGGGGCAGATGCGCCAGATCGAGTTTCTGGCGGATGAAGAGGGCGACTGGGCATTCCATTGCCACAAGAGCCATCACACCATGAATGCCATGGGCCACGATGTTCCCAATCTGATCGGCATCGACCACCGTGGTCTCGTGCGCCAGATCACCAGCCTCATCCCCGATTACATGGTGATGGGCGAGCGCGGCATGGCGGACATGACCGAGATGGAAATGCCGATCCCCGACAACACCATTCCCATGATGACCGGTAAGGGCCCCTTCGGTTCGGTCGAGATGGGCGGGATGTTCAGCGTGCTGAAAGTGCGCCGCGGACAGAAGCACGGGGATTACGCCAACCCGGGCTGGTATGAGCACCCGCCGGGCAGCGTGGCATTCGAGTGGACCGGCAGCCTGCCTCAACCCGCGCGCTTTGCCGCCGAGGGCGGGCAGTCCATGCCCAGGGTCACGACCCCGGTCGTGCCCACCGAAGTACAGGCACGCAAGCCCGGCGCGCATGCCGGTCACTGAACGGATCTCCCGATTTTCCAATCTATCAAAGGAAGCAAGATGAAAACTCTGAATGAACGGATCTCCCGATTTTCCAATCTATCAAAGGAAGCAAGATGAAAACTCTGACTATTATTTTCGCCACATTGCTTGCATCGTCCGCGGGCGGCGTGTTCGCGCATGGCGACGAGGCCAAATCCGCCAAATCGGCCAAGGCTGCGACGGCGCACAAGGAGCAACAGCCCTGGGGGGTCGCCGGCGACGCGAAGGCCGTCAGGCGCACCATCGAAATCAGCATGTCCGACACCTTCCGCTTCAGCCCGGACAACATCGAGGTCCGGCGCGGCGAGACAGTGCGATTTGTGGTGAAAAACGGCGGCAAGCTGATGCACGAAATGGTGATAGGCACCAGGAAAGCACTCGATGAGCACGCCGCGCTGATGCTCAAATTTCCCAAGATGGAGCACGACGAGCCCTACATGGCGCATGTGGCGCCCGGCAAATCCGTCGACCTGGTGTGGCAGTTCAACCGGGCCGGAGAGTTCCACATCGGCTGTCTGGTGGCGGGCCACTTCGAGGCCGGCATGATCGGAAAAGTGGTCGTCAGGTAAATCATGAAACGGAGCCGTGCCGGGCTTTTCGAAACGCGTGACCAACAACTTTCCGTTCGTCCTGAGCTTCTCGAAGGAAGCTTGTCGAAGGAAGCTTGTCGAAGAATCTATGGGCTTCGACGGGCTCAGCCCGAACGGTTCTGTGTCTCAGCCCGAACGGTTCTGTGTCTCAGCCCGAACGGTTTTGTGTCTCAGCCCGAAGGGTTCTGCGTATTTGACGATTTTAAGTTTTCTCTTGATACATCAATACTCATACCGGACAAGGAGATGAAATGAACAGCATCGTGATGATGATTGCAGCAGCGGCCTTTGCAGTCGCGACCCCGCTGATTGCGCAGACGAAGGCGGATGACGGGCACGCGAGTCATCATGCGACCGGGGACAAAGGCCAGGGATCCGCGGCGCTCAGCGAGGGCGAAGTGAGGCGCATCGACAAGGCGCAGATGAAGCTGACCTTGCGCCACGGTCCGCTTGCGAACCTCGACATGCCGGCCATGACCATGGTGTTCCAGGTGAAGGACACGGCCGTGCTTGACAAGTTGAAAGTCGGCGACAGGATCCGCTTCCAGGCCGACAAGGTCGACGACGCCTATGTCGTCACCATAGTCGAAGCTGCGAAATGAAATTGATTCGTCCCGATCCGGTTTCGCCATAAAACCTGCCGGTCTTGATCTGCATCAAGGCCTGCCAGCCATGAAAAGGTAGCGTGAACGCAACTGAGCGGGCACACTGCAATGATGTTTACCGCACGACATTTCTTCCGAATGCGCAGGCACCGCGCATGGCGCAGCGGGGCGAGGCTGCTCGTCGCAATATGGGCTATGGTCTGGGTGTCCCAGACCTGGGCCGGGTGTGGCGACCCGACTGGCGAAGCGCACTCCGAGTCCAGGAGCGCAGCGATGGACATGCACCCGGTCGCGCAATCCGGGCACGAGAGATGCGAAGACCTGCCTCCGCCGGCCTGTGCGCAGATGCTGGAGCAGATTGCCATCGCCGGCGCGCAGCCGGGTCCCGTTCATGACGGCAAGCTCGCGCTGCCGGCGCTGTCGAGCCGGGCTGCTTCGATACACCTCGCGCTGCATCACACCGCGCGGGACCGTGCCCCCGATCCGCCCGATCCGCCGGGCCGGGTGTATCTGCGCCTGCTGCGTCTCCTGATTTAACCCTTCCTGCGGCGCGCATGTCGCGATGCTGCCGTGCCCGTGTGGCAAGGCCCCGCATCGCGCGTCCATGCGACTCCCCTTCAGACGTGCGGCAGGTTCCGTCAAAGCGGGGGCACGACAAGTGATTCCGGTCTTCGACTGCATTTGGGAGAAACAGCAATGGGCGTGCCGATGCAATCCCGACTTGCGCGCAGGGGCGCGTTCCGCTTCAGGGAAGCGGGAGATCAAATGACTTCGAACGGCAATCGCGAGGTTCGGCAACGCGCACAGGCAATGCTGAGCGCGGCGCTGCTGATGGCGGCAGCGGCGACGGCGGAAATCGCACTTGCGGACGATGCGCACAACATGGACGAGGCGAACAAAGCGGAATCCGGGCGCCACGGCTCGGTGGTTCTTGCCCGGTCCGCGCCCATCGCCGCTGCGCGCCTGCCCGATGCGAGCTTGCAGCAACTGGTAGTCGAAGCGCTGAAGCACAACCCCGAGATCGCCGCCGCCGGCCATGAGAAGAACGCCGCGGGCCATCGAGTCTCGCCGGCGGGCGCGCTGGACGATCCCATGCTGGAGGCGGGGTTGCTCAATGTGCCGGCCGTTTCACTGCGGCTCAATCGCGAGGACATGACGATGAAGATGCTCGGCATCGCGCAGAAATTGCCCTACCCCGGCAAGCGCGACCTGCGCCAGGATGTGGCCGCGAAGAATGCCGAGTCGGTCGCATTCGGTTATCGGGAAACCGTCGGTCGCGTGGCGCGGGAAGTGAAAGTCGCTTATTTCGATCTGGCCCTGATCGATCGCACGATTGCGCTGATGGAACGAAGCAGGCTGCTCATCGCGCAACTGCTGCGCATTGCGGAGGGCCGCTATGCGGTCGGCCAGGGCGCGCAGGCCGAAGTGCTGAAGGCACAGACGCAGCTCGCGAGGATGGCCGAGGAACGGGTGCGCATGCGGCGCGAGCGGCGCACCACCGAAGCGGATCTGCAGCGCGCGCTGGGCCGGGGCCCGGATGCCGCATCGATCCGGCCCGACATGCCGCGCCTGGACGGCGTCCCACTGCGCATGGAGGCGTTGCTGGATGAAGCGCTCAAAGAGCGGCCGCAACTGCTTGGCCTGCGATCCCTGATCGAGAAAAACCAGAAGGCGCTGGATCTCGCCAGAAAAGAATACTACCCGGACTTCGACGTGCGCTTTGCCTACGGCCAGAGAGAAAGGAATCTGGAAGGGACGCCGCGCTCCGACATGTTCAGCCTGACCGTGGCCATCAACCTGCCCGTGTGGCGCAAAGACAAGCGCGACCCCATGGTCGCCGAAGCGCAGGCGATGCGCGCACAGGCGGTCAGCCTCTACGAGGCGCAGCACAACGATCTGATTGCGAAGCTGCGCCAGCAGGTGGCGATCGCCGAGCAGAGCCGCGAGTCCGCGCGCCTGTTCGAAACCGGCATCCTGCCGCAGGCGCGCCTCGCGCTGGATTCGGCGCTCGCCGCGTACCGGGTGAATCGCGTGGATTTCCGGATGCTGCTCGACAGCCAGATGACCGTGCTCAACTACGAAATCAATCATGCCGCGGCGGTGGTCGCGCTGAACAAGGCGCTCGCGGAAATCGACCAGCTCACCGGCAGGCAATTGGCGGAACCGCAAGCGGCATCTTCCCGGGAGGAAAGACCGTGAAACGGATCATTTCTTTCCTGGTCGTGCTGGTCTTCCTCGGAATCGCGGCGGGCGCGGGCTACTGGCTGGGTGCGAACAAGGCGGGACCGGCGCAGGCGCACAAGGGTGGACCGGCGCAGGCGCCTGAGCAAATCGCGAAACCGGATCGCAAGGTCCTGTACTACCGCAATCCGATGGGCTTGCCCGACACCTCGCCGCTGCCGAAAAAAGATGCGATGGGCATGGACTACATCCCGGTCTACGAAGGCGAGGAAGCCCAAGGTGCGGGCGTGACCATCAGCCCGGACCGGGTGCAGAAGCTCGGCGTGAAGACCGAAGTGGCGGCACTGCGCAGCCTGGCGCACACCATACGCGCCGTGGGGACGATACAGGTCGACGAGCGCGCGCAGCGCACTGTCGCGCCGCGTTTCGAGGGCTGGATACAGCGTTTGCACGTGAGCGTCACGGGACAGTACGTGCGGCGCGGCCAGCCGCTGATGGACGTCTACGGTCCGGATCTCGTGGCCGCGCAGCAGGAATACATGGTGGCGATCAAGGGCGTGGACGCGCTGAAGGAAGCCGGTCCGGAAATGCTGGCCAACATGCGTAGCCTGGCCGAGGCGAGCCTGCAGCGGTTGCGCAACTGGGATATCGACGAGGCGGAACTCGCGCGACTGACAGACGAAAGACGGCCCGGCAACACCATCACGCTGCGTTCTCCTGTCAGCGGCGTCGTCCTGGAGAAGCCTTCGGTGGAGGGCATGCGCTTCATGCCCGGAGAGATGCTCTACAAGATCGCCGATCTGTCGTCGGTCTGGCTGCTCGCCGACATCTTTGAGCAGGACATCGGCCTGGTTCGTCCGGGTCAGGCCGTGCGGATACAGGTGAACGCGTATCCGGACAGGAACTTTCAGGGCAGGGTTGCGTTCGTCTATCCGACCTTGACCCCGGAAACGCGCACCGGCAGGGCGCGCATCGACTTGCAGAACCCGGGATTGCTCCTGAAGCCCGCCATGTATGCGAGCCTGGAACTCACTGCCGGAGCAGGCCGCGACAAACGCCTTTCAGTGCCGGACTCGGCGGTACTCGACAGCGGCACGCGCCAGATCGTGCTGGTGCGTCGTGGCGAAGGCAGGTTTGAGCCGCGCGAGGTCAAGCTGGGCTTGCGCGGGGACGGCTACGTCGAGGTGCGCGAAGGCGTGAAGGCGGGCGAGGAAATCGTCGTCAGCGCCAATTTCCTCATCGATGCCGAAAGCAACCTCAGGGCTGCCATCGGCGGATTCGGACAGTCCGCCCGCGACGCGCAGACCGATGCGAGGAAGCCGGCGCCGGGCGCCGGGCGAACGCACTCAGCGGAGGGAATGGTGGTGAACGTGGATCCGAAAGCGGGACTGGCGACGATCACCCATGGCGCCGTTGCCAGTCTCAAATGGGACGGCATGACTATGGAATTCAAGGTTGCCGATGCGGCCTTGTTCGCCTCGCTCAAGGCGGGCGAGAAAGTCCGTATCGAGATTGCGGAGCGCGCGCCCGGCGACTGGACCGTGGTTCGCGCCACGCCGCTTGCGAGCCGCCGCGCGGACGGCAAACTCCCCGCCCCGCACCCGGGGCACTGACATGCTGGGCCGCATCATCGAATGGTCGGTGCGCCACGTTTTCCTGGTGCTGCTGGGCACGTTCGTCATCGCCGCCTGGGGCGTCTACGCAGTGATCCATACGCCCATAGACGCGCTGCCGGACCTGTCCGACGTGCAGGTGATCGTCTACACCGAGTACCCCGGACAGGCGCCCCAGGTGGTGGAAGACCAGGTTACCTATCCGCTGACCACGGCGATGCTGAGCGTGCCCCGCTCGCGGGTGGTGCGCGGCTTCTCCCACTTCGCCGTGTCGTTCGTCTACGTGATTTTCGAAGACGGCACCGACATCTACTGGGCGCGCTCGCGCGTGCTGGAGTACCTGAACTTCGCCGCCGGCCGGTTGCCGAAGGGGGTCACGCCCACGCTCGGTCCCGACGCAACCGGGGTGGGCTGGGTTTATCAGTACGTCGTCATCGCAAAACAGCGCACCCTCGCCGAGTTGCGCGCGATCCAGGACTGGTTCGTGCGCTACCAGCTGACCAAAGCGCACGGGGTTGCGGAAGTGGCGAGTCTCGGCGGGTTTGTGAAGACCTACCAGGTCACGGTCGATCCGCGGCGCCTGCAGGCGTACGGCATTGCGCTCAAGAAGGTCACCGAGGTCATTGCCGCGAGCAATCGTGATGTCGGCGGGCGCGCGATCGAGATGGCGGAAACCGAATACGTGGTGCGCGGCCGGGGCTATCTGCGGGGAACGGACGACCTGGAAAACCTGGTCGTGAACGCGATGGGCGGCACGCCGGTGCTGCTGCGCGACATCGCGCGCGTCGAACTGGTGCCCGATGAGCGCCGCGGCATCGCCGAACTCGACGGCGAAGGCGAAGTGGTGGCGGGGATCGCGATGGCGCGCTACGGACAGAATGCGCTGGATGTCATCCGCAACCTCAAAGCGAAAATCGCGGAGATTGCCCCGGGATTGCCCGAGGGCGTTTCGATTCAATCCGTATACGATCGCTCCGACCTGATTCATCGGGCGATCAAGAATCTGCGCGGGACGCTCATCGAGGAAAGCGCGATCGTGGCGCTGGTGTGCATCCTCTTCCTCATGCATGCGCGCAGCGCGCTGGTGGCGATCATCATGCTTCCGATCGGCGTGCTCATTGCCTTCATCGCGATGTCCTTGCTCGGTCTCAATTCGAACATCATGAGCCTGGGCGGAATCGCGATCGCGACCGGGGCGATGGTCGATGCCGCCATCGTCATGATAGAGAATGCGCACAAACACCTGGAGCGGCTCGATGCAAGCGCATCCAGCCTGGATGCGGGCGCATCCCCCTTGGGGCCGGGCGCGCCCCGTACGGAGGCCATCATCGCCGCGTGCCGCGAAGTCGGCCCGGCATTGTTTTTCTGCCTGCTCATCATCACGGTGTCGTTCCTGCCGGTGTTCACCTTGGAGGCACAGGAAGGGCGCATGTTCCAGCCGCTTGCCTTCACGAAAACCTTCGCCATGGCCGGAGCCGCCGTGCTTTCCATCACGCTCGTTCCGGTGCTGATGCTGCTGTTCATACGCGGTCGCATTCCGCCGGAGCGGAAGAACCCGATCGTGCGCGTGCTGATCTGGTTCTATCGTCCGCTAATCGCCTGGGTGATGCGCTGGAAATTGCTCACCATCGCCGCGGCGATGCTGGTGCTGGGTGCCACGGCCTATCCGGCGATGAAACTGGGGGTGGAGTTCATGCCGGCCCTGAATGAAGGCACGCTGCTCTACATGCCTTCGACCCTGCCCGGTATTTCCGTGACCAAGGCGGCCGAGCTGCTCCAGGTGCAGGACAGGATCATCAAGGGCTTTCCCGAGGTGGCTTCGGTATTTGGCAAGGCGGGCCGCGCCAACAGCGCGACCGATCCGGCGCCGCTGGAGATGGCCGAAACGGTGATCAACCTGAAGCCCGAGTCCGAATGGCGGGCCGGAATGACCATGGACAAGCTGGTCGCCGAACTCGACCGCGCGGTGCAGCTGCCCGGCGTCAGCAACGCCTGGACGATGCCGATCAAGGCGCGACTGGACATGCTCGCGACGGGGATTCGCACGCCCATCGGCATCAAGGTGTTCGGCAAGGATCTGGAGGGGATGGAACTGCTGGCGAGGCAGATCGAGGCCGTGGTGAAAACCGTTCCCGGCACCACCAGCGCCTACGCCGAGCGCATCACCGGCGGCTATTACCTGGACATCGAGCCCGACCGGCTCGCACTGGCGCGCTACGGGCTCGCTATCGGCGATTTTCTGCAGGTCGTCATGACCGCGCTGGGCGGGGAAATGGTGACGACTACCGTGGAAGGGCGCGAGCGCTACGGCGTGAACGTGCGCTATCCGCGCGAGCTGCGCGCCGACCCGCGCCTGATCGCGACGCAAGTCCTGGTGCCGACAATGAACAAGGCGATGGTCCCGCTCGGCCAGCTGGCGCGCGTCAGGCTGCTCCAGGGGCCGCCCGCCATCCGCACCGAGAACGCGCTCCTGTCGGCCTACATTTTCGTCGACATGCGCGGCCGGGACATCGGCGGCTATGTCGCCGACGCGCAACGGGCGGTTCGCGAGCAGGTGAAGTTTCCGCCCGGCTACTACGCCACCTGGAGCGGCCAGTTCGAATACATGCAGCGCGCCATCAAAAAACTGAAAGTGGTGGTGCCGCTTACGATCCTGATTGTTTTTGTCCTGCTGTACCTGAATTTCAACCGCCTCTCGCAGACCCTGATCGTGATGCTTTCCGTTCCGTTTTCCCTGGTGGGCGGCGTCTGGCTCATGTACTGGCTGGACTACAACATGAGCGTGGCGGTGGCGGTGGGGTTCATCGCCCTCGCCGGCGTGGCCGCCGAGACAGGCGTCATCATGCTGATCTACCTGGATCACGCGTACGAGGCGGCGCGCGCGCAATGCCGGGCGGAAGACCGGCCCATGACGCAACAGGATCTCTACGCAGCGGTGATGCGCGGCGCCGTCGAGCGCGTGCGCCCGAAGATGATGACGGTGGTCGCGATCATGGCGGGCCTGCTGCCCATCATGTGGAGCAGCGGCGCCGGATCGGAAGTGATGCAGCGCATCGCTGCGCCCATGATAGGCGGCATGGTCTCCGCGACCATCCTCACGCTGGTGGTGATCCCCGCCATCTACGCGCTGGTGAAGGAATACGGCATCCGGCGGGACAGGAAACGAACCGGCGGCGATGTTGAAGGCACGCATCCAGCGTGATCAATGGATTCGCCAGTGAAGATCGTTTCACGATCTGAAGCAGGCACCGGTTTCGTCGGCGCCCCATTTCCCTGGTTTCGTTCGGCGGCCTCGTCGTGCCTGCGACGGCCTACACCGTGTTCAGCGAATGGCTGAACACATCCGTACTGGGCGCCTGGACCTATTCGTCGCTGATGCCGGTCATCCCGCTGTTGGGCACCGGCTTGTCGCCGTTCATGCAGTGGCTGCTCGTTCTGCCCGTTGCGCTGTGGCTTGCCGGTGCGGGTCCGGCTGATCGGTGACAGAGCGGCGCATCTCGGTAACCCCGCAGAAATTGCAAATATTGAGAAAAATAATCAGATGATGTCCAGTAACAGCGGATATCTACGGGCTATTGACGATTAAAAATCATATAAATACCGATGACTCGTTGCGGCATGGTGGCCCTATCCACGGACAGGTTATCCAGGAGCACCCGATCGATGCGGCATTGACCGGGTCGACCCGACGTCATGGTGTTCCGGTGAATACCGGTGCGAATCCGACTCCGGGCGTGCGGAAGTTCGTCGTCTGGCCCTGATACAGTCGCGCCGCGACCAGCTTGACCACCCCGGCGTAGGCATAGTTGCGAACATCGGCCTTCAGTGCCGTGGAGGTCGGTGCGCCGGCAACGTGCCGCTCGCTGGGTGCGACCCGTATTGCGCTGGTATCAATTTTGTCGCAATACACTCGCGCAATGATCCTCCAGTCCGTACCGCACATTACAGCGGTACACTTATCTATAGGAATGATTGATCCATTTGGAAAGGAATTCAGGGCAGAGGCATCGAATAACGATGCCCGAGCCGGACGCGCTGCTTGTTGAAATCCCCAACGCCGCCAAAAACCACAGGTAAAGATGACCGCCCTCGAAGCCATCACACCCGCCCTTTCGCTCACTGGTCTTGACCCCACCGGCATTGGGAGCGTCATTGCCGTTGTGCCGATTGCCGACGGTGCGGTGCAAGTTCTTTACAAAATATCCGATGGCGCGCTCAAGGAACGACTGCTCAATCGGGGAGATGAATCCAGCATCTTCATTGCCACGACGGAGCGTCCCTGGTCTTTTGGCGGTGATGGCGACGCGTTCAAACTCACCCGCGCCTACAACGAACTCATCACTAGTTGGACCGGCATAGAATCCGCCGCCCGCGCCCGAACATCCGATAAGCACGATCAGGGAGACCTCTTCACGTAAAGGACTGCCATGCTCAAATCACTGCACATCGAAAATCTCACAGTTTTTCCGAAAGCCGATTTCACGTTCGGGAAGAACCTGAACATCATTATCGGCGAGAATGGCTCGGGCAAATCGCACATTCTAAAGGCGGCTTATTGCGCCATCGCCGTGAGCGCGAAGGGAGCGAAGGATTCCGCGTCAGAGGTCCCGACGAAAACATTTCTTGCGACCGCCATAGCGGACAAACTCCGCAATGTATTCAAGCCAGACGAACTGGGGCGGTTGGCGCGCCGCCGCCAAGGTCATACCGCTTGCCACATCAAGTACGTTTTCAATCCTTCCAAATTAGATTTGGAGTTCTCCTTCAAGACACCCAGCAAGAAGGAGGTGGTCGTTTCG
Organism: Betaproteobacteria bacterium; assembly: GCA_009693435.1. The sequence goes on from SHXF01000065.1 coordinate 19,250, forward strand.
AAAGTGCCGACTGATTGGGCTGAAAGGCGTCCAGTATTCCTGCCGACGCGAGAGTTGCTCACGATTTCCCCTGGCTTTGTCTCGCTCTATGAGACTACACATCTTCCTTTTGAAGAAACGTGGCGGGACACCTGCATCCTGCTCGGCGCGCCTCTGGCAAAAGGCCCACGAGAGCATAGGATCAAAGAACTCCTCGTTCCCATTGAGGCGGCAATGGGAGGAAGCGTGGAGTTGGATAAGTCAGGCCGGTTCTATCTCAAAGTGGCCACCGGTAACATGGAGATGCATCTCGTTGCCGAGGGGCTACGCAAGCTTGCGACTATTGCTAGGTTGATTGCGACCGGTTCGCTTCTCAACAAGGGCTATCTCTTCTGGGACGAACCCGAGTCTAATCTCAACCCCAGGATTATCAGGACAGTGGCGAGAACAATCCTGCAAATCGCGGCGAGTGGCATCCAAGTCTTCATTGCGACGCACAGTCTTTTCTTGTTGCGCGAGCTTCACATCCTTCAGCAGCAGGAATTCAGGACACTGGATACGCGTTGTTTCGGCTTGCATATCGGCGAGGATGGCGCGGTGAGCGTTTGGCAAGGCAAAACGATGGACGAGGTAGGCAGTATCGCCGCTCTCGATGAAGACTTGCAGCAGTCAGAACGGTATATCGACACCGAAATGGGTTTATCCGTTGAAGGGACCCGAGAGTCATCAATGAATGCATAAGCGCCATGACAATCCTCCAAGTTGATACGCTCGTCTTTGACTTTGAGCCCACCGTAGCAGCCAGTATCTACGACCGGTGGCAACATTACTCCGTTGTCTGGAATGCGCCTGGCGGTCAGAAGGCCGTTGACGTAGTGGCCGTGGACGGCATGCCTCCGAGCACAGCATGGTTGATCGAAGCGAAGGATTTTCGTGTGATTACGAACCCGCCCAAATCATCCAATATCGCCGGATTGGCGGAATTAGTGGCAGATAAGGCGAGTCATACGCTCGCGGGATTGGCGGATGCAGGCAGCAATGCTGCCGTGCCTGGAGAGAAGCGGCTCGCAATCGATGCGATCGCATGTGCCAGTCGGCGGATCGTGTTGCATTTGGAGCCGCATACAGGCGCGCATACCACGCTCTTTCCCACAGGATTCGCCGCAAGCGTGCTCCAAAAGCTTCGCCAACTTGTGAAGGCGATTGATACCAGCCCTTTTGTCCTCAATATCGCCAACACGCCCATGTCTGGAGTGCCTTGGACGGTTAGCTAACTACCTGGAAGCTGCACACCTATGAAACCCTGGCGAGAAATCATCGCATCGTCACTGCCGCCCTGCTTCGTCAGCCGGCATGGCCGAACTCGCCGCCGCAGCGGGGAGCCTGAATTCGGCATCGGGGATCATCGGCGCGCTGTTGTAGCGCTTCGCAGGAAAATCCATGAAATAGACAATTTTCGTGGAAATAATCAAGAAATGGCCAGTCAGCAGGTATTGGCGGGCAGCCAGAATGAAAAAAACATATAAATACAAGATGAATTCCTGAAGCATTGGGTCCACGACGAAGGAGTCATCGAGCAACATCACCTTCAGCGTGAACCGCAGACGTACTCCTGGGAAACGTGGGAGCCGGCCTCGCGACCGCGATGATCTGGCTGTTGCTCGGGATCACCGGCACAGCACGGCGGGTTGCGACGCGGTCGCCGCGCTCGGCGAATGATTCAGCCACTTCATCCAGATTATCGGAGCGCGACATGGCAATCGGTTGGCCCCTGCAGGAAGCAAGAAACAAGCTGAGCGAGGTGATTGATCGAGCGGCCAAAGGCGGGCCGCAGGTGGTCACCCGCCACGGCAAGCGCGTCGCGGTGATCGTTTCGGCGCGCGAGTTCGACCGGCTGAGCGGTGCCGGCGCGTCGCTGTGACAATACTTGCGTGCGGCTCCGACGAAGGGCGTGCGGTTGCAAATCGAGCGCGACCGCTCGCCCGGCCGCTTCGTCAAGCTGTGAACATCCTGCTCGATACCTGCGTCATCTCCGAATGGCCGATGGTTTGATTGCCGCGACGGCGCTTGTCCACGGCCTGAAGCTCGCGATACGCAACATTGCAGATTTCAACCCGTCCGAGGTCGAGATCGTGAATCCCTGGAAACGGTAATACGACGTTTTTGATGCGGACGCACATCAGTAGCCTTTTGCAGACCCGGGGAAGCTATTCCATCTTGAACAGGCAATACAGGAATTGCTGCGTGGTGCCGAATGGCGTTTCGTGGAGTTCCTTGACACTGTCAAGCAGCCGGAAACGACGGCCAAACTCCGCATGCAGCGTGTCCGTATCGTAGCGGACAACATCCAGCCCGCTGCATTGTAGAGGCCCTTCCGGTCCGAAGGTGGCCACGATGACGTGTCCGCCGGGTTTCATCGACTCTGCCACGCGTTGCACGTAGGCCGTCCGATCCCTCGGGTCGGTGAGGAAATGAAACACCGCCCGGTCATGCCAGAGGTCATAGTATTGGCGCGGCAGCACGGCTTGCGTCACGTCCGCGACCAGCCAGGTCACGTGCCGGGAGAGTTCTCCAACGCGCCTGCGGCCGACTTCGATTGCCGTCGGCGAGATATCCAGGACGGTGATATGCCGATAGCCTTTTTCCAGCAGGTCATCCACCAGCGTGGATTCGCCGCCGCCGACGTCGATGACAGATGCCGAAAGATCGGTGGCAACGCGCAGGATGAGTTCAATCGAGCGATCGAGATGCGGCCGGTACCAGCTCACTCGATCAGGCGCCTTTGTCCGGTACACCTTGTCCCAATGCGCAGTTGCATCTGTATTCATGGCGAATTCCTCCGTAGCGCTGTCGGGCGGCTGGGCGCCTCTCCCCGGGCGCGCTCGCGCAAATAGTCGCACACATCGAGTCGCACAGATCGGCGGCGGGAATCCCCGCGCTGGTCCGCTTCAGGCGGGGGAGCCTGCGCTATGCTTCCGCATGAATGCCGCCCGCGCTTTCGCCGCTTCACGCTCTTCACGCAAAGTTTGCCGTTCATGGCTGGCCTTACCTGGCTTCATGCCTTCAGCACGCCGCGGCGCATCTGGTCGAGTTCGATCGACTCGAACAGCGCCTTGAAGTTGCCTTCGCCGAAACCCTCGTCGCCTTTTCGCTGGATGAACTCGAAGAAAATCGGACCGAGCTGGTTTTCGGTGAAAATCTGCAGGAGCAGGGCGCCGGCTTTTCCGTCGATGAGGATTTTGCGCTTCCTGAGTGCCGCGATACTCTCGCCGTGGCCGGGGATGCGCTGGTCAACAAGTTCGTAGTAGGTTTCGATGGTGTCCAGGAGTTTCACACCCGCGGCACGCATCGCGTCGACCGTCTGATAGAGGTCTGTGGTGCCGAGCGCGATGTGCTGTATGCCTTCACCGCGATACTGGTCGAGGTATTCCTGGATCTGGCCGGCCTTGTCGGTGCCTTCCTCATTGATCGGGATGCGGATCTTGCCGCAGGGGCTCGCCATCGCCTTGCTCTTCACGCCGGTGACCTGTCCCTCGATGTCGAAGTAGCGCGCCTCGCGGAAATTGAACAATCGTTCATAGAAGTCCGCCCACTCCTTCATGCGACCCTTGTGCACGTTGTGCGTCAGGTGGTCGATACTGGCGAGGCCGTTGCCGGCGGGGTTCAACTCGGCGCCCGGCAGCGGCTCGAAATCGACATCGTAGAAGCCGATGTTGCCGATCTCGCCCGGCTGCTTGCCGCTTTTGCCGCGCCAGCGGTCGATGAAATAAATCAGTGAATCGCCGATGCCCTTGATCGCGGGAATATTGAGTTCCCCCGGCCCGGCATGCTGCGCGTATCCCCAGGCGCCCAGGCCGACCGCGCGCTCATAGGCCGCCTTGGCATCCTGCACACGGAAGGCAATCGCGCAGATGCTCGCTCCGTGCTGGCGCGCGAAGCGCTGCGCGAACGAGTCGGGCTCCGCGTTCAGGATGAAGTTGATTTCTCCCTGGCGGTAGAGCGTTACATCCTTGTGCCGGTGGCGCACGATCGGCTTGAATCCGAGCCGGCCGAATACCGCAGCCATCGCCTGCGGGTCGGGCGCGGCGTACTCGACGAATTCGAATCCGTCGGTTTGCATCGGGTTGTCCCACATATCGGCCATGCTGGCCTCCTCGGACCGGGTGTTCAGTCTATCCTGACGCCGGCGCGCTGAAGCTGCGCCCTACCTAGGCAGCTACGACTCGCTGTCGGGATTCACTGCGGGGGTTCGAGCTGCACGAAGATCCCCCTGAATTTCCCGAATCCGCATTTCCAGCTCCGGGAGGCTTTTTTGGATCGTGTCCCAGACAATATCCGGATCAATCTTGAAGTACTTGTGCGCAAGTACTATGCGCATTGCGTAGACCTTCCCCCATGGGATGCCCGGATAACGCAATGAGCCGCCCCCGATTTTTCTGGACACGAATTTGGGGTTAAATCGTGTCTGAAAAAGGAGTTGAGGAATGCGGAACGAATCGAAAGGTAAAGGGGTTGCGCCGGGCTCGCCGGAGGGAGCCCGTAGGGCGACTGGAGGCGAGCCCGGC